>CAYVVR010000500.1:0-983 GCA_964454655.1 uncultured Planctomycetaceae bacterium
ACCCGCATTGTCTCCCGCCGGGCAATCGGAAACAACCACCCCGCGCCGGCCCGATGCCGGCAACCCACCGGTCAAGCGTTACCGTGAACGGTCACCACGACGGTACGATTCCGCGGGCGCACGTCGCATTCGAGGTGGAATATTTGCTGCCACGTGCCCAAGACGAGGCGGCGTTCGTCGACGGGCACGACCAAAGAAGGCCCCATCAAGGTGGCCTGGAGGTGCGAATGCCCGTTTCCGTCGTGCCACGTTTGCTCGTGCCCATACTCGCGACTGGGCGGAAACAACCGGTCGAGTTGCTCGGGAACGTCACGACGCAATCCCGGCTCGAACTCGACGGTGCCGACGGCCGCCGTGCTTCCCACGGCAAACACGCTCGCCGTGCCCTGCCTGATTCCCGAACGAGCGACGACCTCCTGGACGTCGTCCGTCAAATCCCGCATGTCCCCATGGCCGGAGGTCGCGAATTGGATCCGCTCTTGGTAGGTCATCGAATTTCAACGATCGTGGGCATATGAGTAAAAGAAAAGCGAACCGTCGCCTCGTTCCCGAACGACGTTTTCGGTCGCCGTATTCGCGTCGACCTTACCCCTTGTTTTCGCCGGTCAGCGCGAACAGGCTGAGAATCGTGCCGGTCGAAAGCAAGCTCCAGGGAACCCAATCGTTGGGAACGATCACGGCTTTCCCCTCGCCCTGTTGTGCCGCTTGTTTCACGGCATTCGGCGCACTGTCTTTGAGCACGAAGCGATCGACGGCGAAGCATTGGGCTCCGATGAAGATGATGAACAAGCCGCAAGCCAACAAAAACGATCGCATCATGGTTCCGATCCTCCGTCGGGTAAGTGCGTTCGTGCCCGCGCATACGCCGAGCACTCGCAATCTCCTCCCGCCAATCGAAATCGGCGCAGCCGTCGCCGGAACTCCACTCGATGCGCCGCCGTGCAAGCGAACGTGGCGAGTCGCGTTCCGTCGGTGCCGATCAT
>CAYVVR010000500.1:993-3383 GCA_964454655.1 uncultured Planctomycetaceae bacterium
CCTCAAAATATTCCACAGTACAAAACCTTCCGGCCGGGCTGTGGCTATTTCGGGAATTGCTTTTTTCGCCTGTTCCCCAGATACGGCAGGGTATACAATTTTGGTGGACAGCCGGGCAGATACTTGATAGGATATCTGCGGGTTGTGGCGGGATTTACGACGGCGATGAGCCGATCACCTCGCAATTCGTCGATCGTCGCCCGCTGAACGTCAACCATCGGCCCTCCCCTGGACGATGCTGATACCGGAGCGGTTCGTACCACAGATCGTCACTTCCCTGCAACGGTGGGTCCCGCCCGGGGCAACCGGGACCAGCGTCGTCCCAACCACCTGAGACGGAGCGACAGCTTTGTCGACCAAACCCAAAGTCCTCGTCATCGGCGAACCCAGCCAGGCAGCCGAGGAAGCCGTGCGAAAGGAGCTCGGCAATCACGCCGAAATCCTTCACGGTACCGGCTCGCTCGACACGCTCCGACATCTCTCCGACGACGAAGTCGACGTGGTCGTCGTGGGACGTGATCGAGTCCGCCAGGCGTTCGACTTGTTGCACCTGCTCCAGAACCGCGATTTGTTGGATCATCTGCCCGAGGGCGTCGTGCTCGTCGCCCCCAACCAAACGATCCTTTGGGCCAACAAGCAGTTCTGCGAATGGACCGGGGCAAAGCCCGGTGAGATCGTCGGTCGCCCGTTCTTCGCACCCTTCCAATCGGAAGACGGCACCGAAGAAGCGGAAATCCTCGGCCCCAACTTCTGTCCTTTTCATTCGGTCAAGACCGGCGGCAAACCCGTTCAAACGACGTTGCGGGTAAACAACCGCAAGCAGTACGAGCTTCACGTCGCGCCCATTTTTGAAAGCGACGGTGAGACGTTGACCCACATGGTTGCGTGTCTCCGCGACGTGACCGAACAAAATGCGCGGCAGAAGAAATTGCGGGCGATCCACAGCGCGACCATGATGTTGGCCGACATTCCGCCCGATCAATTGCTGAGCATGCGTGCGGAGGAACGCATCGAGTTGCTCAAACAGCGCATCGCATCGCTCGCGAAAGAACTCAATTACGAGGTCATCGAGATTCGGCTCATCGAACGAAACCACGATGACCCGAACGGCAAGGATCATCCGCCCGCCTTGAAGGGCCTGCTGGCCATCGGCATGAGCCCCGAAGCCGCGGCCCGAGAACTGTACGCCGCCTGCGAAGGCAACGGCATCACCGGTTTTGTAGCCGCCACCGGCAAGAGTTATTTGTGCGAAGACACCCAAGCCGATCCGCTTTACTTGCCGGGCGCTACCGAAGCACGAAGCTGCGTCGTCGTTCCCTTGGTTTTGTTGAACCGCATCATCGGCACGTTCAACGTCGAAAGCCGAGTTCCCCGGGCGTTCACGCAATACGACAAAGAATGTATCGAAGCCCTGTCGTATAACATTGCGGTCGCCATCAACACGCTCGATTTGCTGGCCGAAGAAGAATACAGCGTAGCCGCCAAGAGCGTCGAACGCATTCACGGGGCCGTGGCCCTGCCGATCGACGACATGCTCAAGCTCACCAGCGGCATTCTCAATCAATATATGGAATTGCCGCCGACCGAAACGATCAAGCGCGTCGAGCGCCTGCGTCAGATCGTGCGGCACATGAAGAGTTTGATTCTCGAGATCGGCGCTACGCTGGCCCCCACCACGGCGTCGCCGCAACCGCCGCCTCCGAAGAAAGAGTTTCTAAGCGGCAAACGTATCTTGGTCGTTCATCCCGAAGACATCGTCCGCAGCAACGCGCATTCGGTACTCGAGCCGTTCGGGTGCGTCGTCGAAACGGCCAACACGGGGGCCGATGCCATCGGCATGATTCGAGCGACCAACAACGAGGGCGGGTATGCCGTGATTTTCGGTGCGCGGCATTTGCCCGACATGAACGGAATCGAGTTCATCGAGCGTCTCGCAGAAGAAATTCCCGTCGAACCGCTGCCGTTCATCATGTTGATCGACGACGGATACGACCGCGGGCACATCGCCGTCCAAGCCAAGCAGGTTTGGAACATCGACCAGTTCGTGCACTCGAGCCTTCTCCGCACGAAGGTACTCGACGCCGTCGAATGCGTGGTCAGTCGTCCCGTTCGGCTGAGGTCGGGAGCGCAGCACGGACACGAAGCCCCGCAACCGCGGCCGGTCCCCGACGAGATTCAAGACAAATCGTAATCCCGGAATACGGCGGCCGTCGAGACTTCGCCTGCTACACCGCACCTCGGAAACACAACGACGAAATTCCTTTCGGTTCGACCGGTCGGCGCAATGATTTGGACGTGGTGGTTGGTGATTCCCTGGCTGGCAGCCGGCCATTTCTGCCTTTGGGCGGCCCTGTGGAATCGCCTGCACGCCATGCGAATCGATTTTCGCG
>CAYVVR010000501.1:0-3372 GCA_964454655.1 uncultured Planctomycetaceae bacterium
ATTTCACCAAGAGTTATTGCGGGGGCATGTGTTCCCATCCCGGGAACGAGCCGAGCACCACCGCCGCCACAGGGTTGGCGTTGCTGCCGTTCTTGGGAGCGGGATATACCCATCTCGACGGCGAGCATCGCGACGTCATCCGGCGGGGGCTGTACTACCTCATGCAGCGCGGCCGGGTGACCGAACACGGCGTCGACCTGCAAGAGGGAACGATGTACGCCCAAGGGATCGCGACCTTGGCCGTCTGCGAGGCCTACGCGATGACCGGCGACAAGGCCCTCGAAGGGTTCGCTCAGCAGGCGGTCGATTTCATCGTGTATGCGCAGGATCGCCGCGGCGGCGGGTGGCGCTACTCGCCGGGAGAGCCGGGGGACACGACCGTCACCGGATGGCAACTGATGGCCCTGAAAAGCGCCGAGCTGGGACGCTTGCACGTTCCTCGCGACACGTTGTACTTGGCCCAGCACTTTTTGGATCAACTTCAGTCGGAAGACGGGGCCCTGTACGGCTACCTGAAGCCCGATGAGCCCCGACCGGCCACGACCGCCGTCGGGCTGCTTTGCCGGATGTACGGCGGCTGGACCCGCTACGAACCGGGATTGCAAAAAGGCGTGGCGGTTCTCTCGCACTGGGGGCCCTCGGCCTCCGACATGTACTACAACTACTACGCCACGCAGGTGATGCGGCACTGGAACGGTCCGGGATGGCCCGAGTGGAACCGGCGCCTGCGGGATTATCTGGTCGAATCGCAATCGCACACGGGGCACGAGGCGGGCAGTTGGTACTTCGACGATCCGCACGTGTCGGCCGGCGGTCGCCTGTACACGACCGCCTTGGCGATCATGATCCTCGAGGTGTACTACCGGTACATGCCGCTCTACGGCCGCGACGTCTTCCAGCCGCAATAATGCGTTCTGGGTGTGGTCGCCTGTTTTGGGGGCTTGACGGCCGACCGGCCGCCTGCAAAAAGAATCGTAGCTGCGGTACGATTCATCGCGTGCATTGTGAACCGACGGGCACATGCAACTAGTAGAGTCATCGTCTTAGAAGTTGCCTCCGTCCTGCCGAGGGGGTCAAGAATTAAATTTTGGTTTACCGTTCCTTTTTGGTTTGCCGTCTTGACCAATCCTCTCCATTTTGATATCGTCAACCGTGTTCGTGCCGCAGTTCGGAAACTTCGGTTCGAAAATCCTTCCGGGTAACTTGCAGCCCACGTTTTGTCCCACCTGCAACATCGGATGCGCCAGGGCAACACTGCCGGTTGCCGACTGATGCCGTTAGGCGACATGACTTTGATCGCACCCTGTTTGGCTCTACAGTGCGAAGTCTTTCGTAACCTCTCTCTGCATGGCAGGTTACGTCGATATAACTCTTTTCGCACGGAAGCTTTGGCACATGGTGTGCTTCAGTCGTTGTCAGGCAGTTGGAACGCAGTTGGTCGCATCTATCGATGACTTTCGCCTGTTGAGGATCGCACCTTGTCCAAAGTCAAAACGAAATCGGTCGGTCGGAAGAGTCAGGCTCAAAAAGGCCGCAACGGCAAGGTCGCCCGCAATGGTCGGGTGAACGGTCACAACGGCCACAACGGTCACTCGGGCTTCGACTTGGACCTGTTCGACGACGCCGTCACGCCCACGACGACCGTCGATGAATTCGATCTCGACGACGAGATCGACGACGAAGAAGACGAGCTCGAAAACGAGCTGGAAGCCGAAGCCGACGCCGAGGACGGCGAAGGCTTGAGCGACGAGACCGGGCAAGACGACCAGATCGACGACCCGGTTCGCATCTACCTCATGCAGATGGGGGAAATCCCCCTCCTGTCTCGAAAGGAAGAAATCGCCGCCGCCAAGGCGATCGAAAAGGCTCGCCGCCGTTTCCGCTACGCCATGCTGGCCACCGACTACATTTTGCAGGCGGCGATCGTCTTGCTGGAAAAGGTTCGTGACGGGCGGTTGCGGCTTGATCGCACCGTCGACGTCTCGGTCACCAACCTTCGCGGCAAGCGGCACATCATGGGCCTGTTGGGGCCGAACCTGACGACGCTGCGAGCGCTGTTGGCCCGCAACCGTGCCGACTTCCGGATCATGATGAATCGCCGCGAGTCGATGCGGAACCGGCGTGCCGCACGCGTCCGCCTGATGCGTCGGCGTTTTCGTGCCGTCCGCCTCATCGAAGAGTTGGACCTGCGGACGCAGAAGCTCCAGCCGAACGTCGAGCGACTGGTCCAGATTTCCAAGCGGATGGACGACCTCGTCCGCGAGATCGCCGAGTTGCGTCGTTCGCGGGCGAACCCGGAACGACTCGCCGAGCTGCGAAAAGAGCTTTGCTTGCTCATGCGGGTGACGCTGGAAAGCCCCAGCACGCTGCGTCGGCACGTCGCCGCGATCTTGCGGGCCCAAGACGAATACGAGGCCGCCAAGCGTCGGCTGTCGGCCGGTAACTTGCGGTTGGTCGTGTCGATCGCGAAACGCTACCGCAATCGCGGCTTGAGCTTCCTCGACTTGATTCAAGAGGGGAACACGGGGTTGATGCGGGCGGTGGACAAGTTCGAATATGCCCGCGGCTTCAAGTTCTCGACCTACGCCACGTGGTGGATCCGTCAGGCGATCACCCGCGCCATCGCCGACCAAAGCCGCACGATCCGCGTGCCGGTGCACATGATCGAAACGATGTCGCGTGTTCGCGCGGCGGCCCGTGAACTCCAGCAGAAGAACGGCGCTCCGCCGACGGTCGAAGAAACGGCCGCTTTGGCCGGATTGTCGGTCGACGAAGCCGGCTGCGTGCTGCAAATGAGCCATCAGCCGTTGTCGCTGGATCAGCCGGTCGGCGATCACGACGACAGCTTCTTCGGCGACTTCCTGGCCGATTACCGGGAAGACGACCCGCTGTACGAAATGAACCAAGAGCTGCTCAAGCGACGTATCTCGGAAGCGCTTTCCGAGCTGAGCTATCGCGAGCGAGAGATCATTCGGTTGCGGTACGGCCTGGCCGACGGCTACGCCTACACGCTGGAAGAAGTCGGTAAGATTTTCTCGGTCACGCGGGAACGCGTGCGACAAATCGAAGCCAAGGCGGTGCGAAAGCTTCAGCACCCCGTTCGTGCCCGCAAACTCGCCGGATTCCTCGACAGCACTTTGGCGAATTGGGATCCGGAAGACGGTGACGGTGAAGGCGAGGAGTGATCGCCGGTAGCGACGGCCTCGCGAGACCGACAAGCGCCACTGCCTGAGCTTTTCTTCGCGAGGAGTCGCCCGACCGTGCATACCTGGGGACGATGACCCGCCTCGTCCGCCGCGTGATCATCCTCGGTGCCGTCCCGTCGAAACAGGTGACTAGGCGTTCTCGGTTCTTGTGCGATCCGACCGGGGA
>CAYVVR010000502.1:0-399 GCA_964454655.1 uncultured Planctomycetaceae bacterium
ACGCTGGCCCAAAGGCGCCGACCCGAACGACTACAAATTCGAAGGCTGTGCCGTCCGGACCCAAAAATGGCGGTTCGTCAATAACGAGGAACTCTACGATATCGAAAACGATCCGTTCGAGTCGGCGAACGTGATCGACCAGCACCCCGACGTCGTGGCTCGATTGCGTGCGGCGTACGATCGCTGGTGGAAAGAGACGCTTCCGCTGATGGTCAATGAGGATGTGCCGAATTCGCCCGTCCGACCGCAATGGGAGTTGTACGAGAAGCAATTGAAAACGGAAGGCATTCCCGATTGGGTGCCCCCCGAACTGTAAGCCAAGCGAATCGTCGTTGAAGATCGCCCTCGGCTGTCGTCGAGGGCGATCTTGTCGAAAGGAGGAGTGCGCATGAGAGCGGC
>CAYVVR010000502.1:409-3365 GCA_964454655.1 uncultured Planctomycetaceae bacterium
CGTGCAAAGGCGTTTTACGTAGCGGCGAGCTGTGTGTTTACGACGGCGATCTTTGCCGCGGGATGGGCGAACGCAGACGACTTGCCGCCGAAGCCCAACGTGATCGTTTTCTTGGCCGACGACATGGGGCTGGGCGATACGAGCGCCTATCAAGACTGGACGGGCAATCCCGACGAGTTCCAAGTGGAAACCCCGGCGATGGAACGCCTGGCCGCCAGGGGCGTTCGGTTCACGGATGCCCATTCACCCTCGAGTTTGTGTTCGCCCACCCGATACACGCTGCTGACGGGCCGCTACTGCTGGCGATCGCGGTTGAAATACCACGTTCTTTACGGTGTCCAGTGCGATCCGATTTTGGAACGCGAACGGGTGACCTTGCCGGAATTCTTGCAACGAAACGGTTATCGCACGGGCATGGTCGGCAAGTGGCACTTGGGAGTCAAATACCGAACCAGCGAGGGCAAGCCGGCCGAAGGATGGGACGACGCCGACCTGACGCAGCCGCTCTACGATTGCCCGCTGGACCACGGTTTCGATTATTTCGTGGGATTCACTCGAAGCCATCCGACCTCGGGCCCCGATGGCGACAAAAGGAATACCCCCCAACAACGGATCGGCCCCGGTTGGATCGAGGGACGACGCGTCGTCGGGGCGACCGGCAATGGTAAGCAACTCGACGGTTCCTATCGGCTGCACGAGATTGGGGCGGCCTTGCACCGCTACGCGATGCGCTTTCTGGAAAGCGCCGCGGCCGACGACAGGCCGTTCTTCCTGTATTTTGCGTCACCCGCCAATCATCTGCCGCACACGCCCAGCGAAAAGGTGGGCGGCGTCCAAGTCGTTGGAGCCAGCCGATTCAAGAACGGCGAACCGACGAACTCGGCGAGGTACGACTTCATTTACCAGAACGACGTTCATGTGGCCCACTTGTTGCGATTCTTGGAGGAAACACCGGATCCGCGACGCCCCGGGCATCGTCTGATCGAAAACACCGTTTTCGTCTTTTCCAGCGACAATGGAGCCGAACGCAACGACAAGCACGCAACAGGGCCGTTGCGGAGCAATAAAGGATCGCTCTACGAAGGCGGGCATCGCATCCCGTTGATCGTCTCGTGGCCGGCAGGCGGAATCGGCGATGGTCGTGACGATACGCCCGGCAAGACCTGCACCCGCCTGGCCGCGTTGACCGATTTATACGCGACCATCGTGGATATCTTGGGCAAACCGCTACCGCCGGTTTCGGGTAAGGAATTCGGGGCCGAGGACAGCGTTTCTCAATTGGCGGCTATGCGAGGGGAACCGTGCCCGCCACGGCTTCCGTTGTTCCCGAACAATCACAAGGAAGCTGCACGGAAATTGTCTCCAGAGTTGGCATGGGTGGCGGTCCGTTCGAATGCCGCGCCGCTTCCCGGGCAATGGAAGTTGTTGTTGGATCATCGATTCGCGTACGGTGAGGGAGTTTATCCCAAAGAGCTGTACAATCTTGCCGACGACCCGATGGAACAGCACAACCTCATCGACCGGCCGGAATACAAACCGGTGGTCGATTTTCTGACGGCAAAGGCAAAGCAAGCGATCGGAGACGACGGCAGCTCGCGGAATCTCGAGTGAAAGCAAAACGGCCTGCGAAATCGATCGCAGGCCGAAACCGCTGATGTGTCCGTTTGTGGCGGCGCCTCACGGCCGACTGAATCCGGCGTCCAAGGCGTTCATGTACGCCTCGTAGGCCGCTGCGATCGTGTCGCGGTCGGGTTGGCCTCGGTGGATCCACACGCGATAAGGCATGTGGATCGGTTTTCCCGCTTCAAGTGTGCGATTCTGGGTGCCGGGCCAGCCGACGCACAGCGGGCCGTAATGCCGCGTCAACCACATCGGCGGATAGTCGGGGAAGTGCTTAGAGATGAAAATCGCCGCACCGCTGGGCTGCTTCCGACCGTCGAAGGTCGTCGTGAAATCGGCCCACGGCAGCCGCGTCTCGGTCAAATCATTTTCGGTGACGCCGTCGGGAACCGTGATGGTCGAGGCATTCGCATTCGGCGGATGAAAGCGGATCGTGGGCCCGCCGTAGCTTTTGCCCTCGGCTCCGCGTAGGGTGAGCTCGACTTTGGGGATGAGAAACAGGTCGACGTCGATCGCGCGGGTATCCTTCTCGGCGGGATACACGGTGATCCAGACGCGTTCCGTTAGTACCTGGCGATCCCCCTCGAACCATCCGTTTTCAAATCCGAGAACGCAACCGGTGGGGCCGTTTTCTTGAGCCAACCACTTGATGAAGCGTTGGCGTAGGTTGCCTTTGTCCTCCCAAAGACTGTATTCGTTTTCACCGATGATCACGTGCGGCCACGTCCAAAACATTCCGTGATGATGGTAATGATCTTTTGGGAAATCGTCGGTCAATATTTCGCCGTCCATTCCCCAAATAGGGTGAACGTAACACGCCCGTTGGCGTCGGGGCTCGTTTTCCGGCACGTTTTCATTGACGATCGTGCCGTAGTTGTACTGCAAGACCGGCGTGTTCCCTTGGTAGATTCGCACGGACTTGTCGCCGACGTTTTCCAAACGAAACGACGGTGCAGCAGCGCTTTTCGACGTCACGATCGTGTATTGAGTCGGTTTCTCCACAGGGGGGACGACGGCCAGCAACCGTGCACCGGGGACCGGTTTGCCGGTCGTGTCGAAACCTGCCCCCCGTTGGCCGATGACGGTGCCGCTGCCGCCGGTCGGACGCAACGCAAGCGGTTTAGCCGATGTGGCGGCGCTAATCGGTAGCGGCAACGACAATTGCAGCGGCTGATCATGCGGCGGAATGACCACCGGTGGAAGTGCCCAGCAATTCGAAGAAACGGCAAAAAGTAGTACGGAACTAGCGAGGATGGCGATAGCCTCGAGATACCTGCGCATCGGATTCCTCCGTTGGAAAACAGGGGGCCGTGAAGCCTGGAGGGCAAGGTGGTCG
>CAYVVR010000503.1:0-3360 GCA_964454655.1 uncultured Planctomycetaceae bacterium
ACCACCAAGATGAGCACCGCAATCCCCAACAAGACCAACAGCGACAACACGACGCTCACCGCCCGATCGTAGGCCGTCGTCTGCAACGCGTAGTCGGAATCTTGTAGTTGAGGAATGAATTCTGGCATCCTGGCTGAACTCACCGTTTGGCCGTCGTTGGCACCGGAAACGTCTCATCCAACCGGCGCATTTCCGGTGTTTCGAAACGTTGCGGCATCATTCTGACGCGTCTTCGAACCCGACGCAATCGTTGATACCGGCCCTTAATGTTCGAATTCGGCGTCGGGTCGAATCGAACGATACCACTCTTTCCATTTCGCGATTGCATTCGCCCGCTGCGTTTCGTCGAACCCGGGCGGCAACCCCGGCGTCAGTTGCCGGCTCAATCGCCGAAGCGCCCGATCGGCCTCCAGTACGATCGCAGGATCGGGGTCGGTCAGCGCATAGATGAGGACGGGCACGTACTGGAGATTTCCGGCCTTTCCCAACGCTCGCACCGCCGCCATACGGGCCTCGGGAGACGGATCCCCGGCCAGCTCCTTGAGTTTCTCTCCAATATCGGAAACCAACAGCTTCTTGACCTCTTCGCCCGACATGTTCCCCAACGCTTCCAGCTTGCGAAGCGATTCCGCCTTGTCGGGATCGTCGAATACCGACGTAAGTTCATCCGGCGAAATGCGCACGGGCAGGGCAACGACCCGCCCGTCTTCCAAACGCACGCTGCCGGTCGTCTTCGGCAACCCACGGCCTCCGACAAGCACCCCCGGCCCGAAGTCCCTCGCTTTTTGGATGGCTTGTTGGGTCGAGCGCACCAAGAACATGATCGCGAAAGCGGTATCGGGCACCTTTCCGCAACGGTCGATCCACGAGCCGTCCTTTTCTTGATGTTCCAACAGGTATTCGGCACCGGCGGTGTACCAATCGGGCCAGTTCCCTCGACCGTCCACCAATTCGCGAAAGGAAAAGTATCGCTCGACGGTGTACAGGTAGTAGTACCGGTACATCCCCGAGTCGATTTTGAAGTTCTGCTCGATGTACATATTGCCGCGGTTCAACCCGGCGCGGACCAACGCCGGAGAAACAGAAAACCGGATGCCGCGTTGTTGGGCCCGGTCGGGGACACGCTGGACCGCTCCGGGCAATCCGTCGTCGCCTTCCGACTCCGAGGGCCGCATGAAAGACGCGCACACATACAACGAAGCCGTACCGGCGACGCCCATGCCGACCCGCACGCCGGGCTGCCGCACCAACTGATTCCCCGGTGCCGGGTGCCCTTGGTAGGCGTAACCTCCGCCGGGATCCTGCGTCCGAATGAGCCACATGCACACGCGATCCAGCGGTGCCGGATCGACGGGGATTCCGGCTTGGATCGCTTCCCACAAGCCCAAGACGGCGTACTGCGTTTGCGATGTGTCGCCGGTTTTTCCATGCTCCGGATCGTTCAGCGGGTAGCCCCATCCGCCGTGCGACTTCTGCCGGAATTTCAGGTAGTCGATAATCGCCGTGATTTCATTTCGATAGCGGATCGGATCGTACGAGCACAGAAAGATCAACGACAACCCGGTGCTGTAGATATCCCAACGACCGATGGGGAAATCGCCGGGCTGGTGCGATCCGGGCACGGCGTGAGCGATTCGCTCGGCCGATTTGGCGACCAGAGGATGATCGGCGTGATGGGCCTTCAGAAACGCCAGGCCGATCAACGCATCCTCACCCAGCGCCCCGATTCTCTCCGATCCTGCGCCGGTTTCGAGAAACTTGAGGCCCCGTTCCACCGCCGCCCGGACTTCGGGACTTTGCGGCGTGAGCCCGCTGGCTGTGCGCGCAGCGAACGCTACGCACAAGACCGCCGCTGCGATCCGGGCAAGCTTCTCCATGATCGGCCTCTCTGTTCCCGTGGTTACGCGCCGCCGAAAAGGCATGGCTCAGCCTCCGCCGATCGCACGCCGCCTGCGTTTCGATCGATGCCTGGCCCATTTCCGCAGCATGCGGCACGTCGCAATGGCAAGACGATTGCAATAAAGATGAGTCGCTCAACACCGACGATGCTAGTTGACCGGTACATGGGTGTCAAGCTGACGTCACATTTGGGGGGCTCGCTCTTGAAACCGAGACCTCACTCCTTGCTCTCCGCCCCGGACATGCCGTACACGTCGGGAATGTCTCGCAAGAAGCTCGTACGTTCATCCTCGTAGAATCGCACGAAATCGGCGTGCAAGGGTTCCCCCGGCAACGGCACCCAATGATGATCGGGTGAAGCGTTGCGCCACGTCAACCAGTACGCGACCTGTCGCGTTTCGTCGTCCGCATATACCGCCTCGAGGATGCAGCGAGTGAACCAATCGTCGATCTTTGCGTTCGAAATACCTTCGCCGACACCGGCCTCGGTAATCGCGGCCACTTTCCCGTGCTCGCGGGCGAATCGCACAACCAGGCGACAGTTCTCTCGGATCATGTCGCTGACGTCGCCGCCTCCCCAATAGCAGTCGAACCCGACGATATCCACCCATTCGTCGCCAGGATACCGACCATCGGTCAGGCCGTTCAATTGAGAGGGCCGCGACGGAGAATAGGCGTACAAAAGGTTGTGAACTCCTCGTTTGTCCCGCAAATACCACACCGTGAACCGCCATGCCCGAACGAAATCTTCAGGCTTCACCCCCTTGTGCGACCACCAGAAATGCCCATTCGTATTCTCGTGAAACGGCCGAAAAATGACGGGAACCTTGACTCCGTCGACCTCGAGCGAGTCGAAAAAAGCCGCCGCACGATCCAATTCGCGACACCAGTACTCGTGCTTGGTGCCGCCCGGCAGAATCGCACGCAAGGCATCGCCGTTTTTGTCCAAATAGTTCCCACCGGTGACCGGATTCCGAGCATGCCAACTGTAGGTAATGATTCCGCCACGCCGAAAGACTTCTTCGACTTGCCGCTTTCGAACTTCCACGCCGTCGATAAAGTCGAATCCAAAGACGGCGGGAAAATCGCCAACCGCCCGATGAACGTCGCTTTTCCAATCAGAAGGATCGTCCGAAGCCCAGCCGATCCCGGTGAGGATTGTGTTTTGGTGTCCGAAAAGAAGCGTACGGGGAGCCAATTCTTTCAAAGACCGGTAAAGGGCCTTGGTCTCTCGCGTAGCGAGCGGATCGATCTGGGCCCGGCAGAGCCCTGCCGAAGCAAGCAATACGGCAATACCGGCAGCAAACCATCCCACCCGGCGTGCACGACTCATCGGCATCTCCTTTCCTCGCCTTTGCCCACGGCTTCAGGAAAGCCCCTCCGCGCGCGTAAAAAAAGGAGGTCGACGACCTCCTTCGTGAAACTAGCGGCGCAGGGACTCGAACCCCGGACACGTAACCT
>CAYVVR010000504.1:0-3351 GCA_964454655.1 uncultured Planctomycetaceae bacterium
AAACGATTGGCTCCCCCGCGAAGCGACACCGCCGGCCGACGAAATCGATTGGAATCTGTGGCTGGGACCGGCGCCATGGCGGCCGTTCAATCGGGAATACGTTCGCGGCAGATGGCGCGGATATTGGGACTTCGACTCGGGCGCTCGCCTGCTCGACTGGGGCGCACACACGGTCGACCAATGCCAGTGGGCCAACCATGCCGACGACACGATGCCCGTCCGCTACGAACCCGCCGAAGACAAGATCGTTTGCCATTACGAAAACGGCGTGCGGTTGATTCTCGACTTCCTCAAAACCCCGTTCGGCGATCGCAGTCCGAAGTTCATCACGGCGTTGGGAACGTGTCCGGTTCGTTTCGTGGGTGATGAAGGCTGGGTCGAAACGGGCGACGAGGGAAGAATCGAAGTCGAACCAGCCTCGCTGAAAAGCGAGATTCCGCCCGAGGCGACGCGTGTTCGGGGGTTGGACGTCGCCGCACACGCCCGGAACTTCTTCGACTGCGTGCGATCCCGCGAAAAGACCGTCGCCAACGAAAACGTCATGCGACATTCGCATATCGCCTGCCATGCCGCGGCATTGGCCTGGGTACTCGGCCGCGAGTTGACGTTCGATCCCAACACCGAAACCTTCGACGACGCCGAAGCCAACCGGTTGCGAAGCCGTCCCCTGCGCGATTGGGCATCATAATTCCCAAGCAGCCGAATCGAGCCATGCCGGCCGATCGCCCGGAGGCCGATCGTTCGCCCCTTCCCTCAAGCCGAGCTCGCAACGCGTTTCAGAGCTTTCGACCGGTATCGCGTTCGATCGCCCGCAGTTTGTAGATCAGTGCGCGGCGGCTGATCCCCAGTTTTTTCGCAGCTTGCGTGCGGTTGCCGCCGCATTCCTCCAAGGTCGCGAGAATGGCCGCGCGTTCCATGGCGGGCAACACACCTTCCGACGGCTCGACCTGCGTTCCGGCCGTTGCGGTAACATTGGGCGGAAGGTGCTCGGGCAGAATGACGTCTCCCCGCGCCAACAAGCACGCCCGCTGAACGGCATTGCGCAGCTCGCGAACGTTGCCCGGCCACGAGTACGCCAACATGGCGTTGGACGCCTGAGGCGAAAACCGCACCGGCGCCTTTCGGAACCGGCCTGCCAAGTGCCGCGCCAAGGGGAGGATGTCTTCCCGGCGTTCGGCCAAAGGCGGCACCCGCACTTCGATGACGTTGATTCGGTAATACAAATCTTCCCGGAATCGTCCCGCTTCGATTTCTTTTTCCAGGTCGCGATTCGTCGCGGCGATCAAGCGAATATCGACGCGCACCGGCCGATCTTCGCCGACGGGCGTGATCTCGCCCGATTCCAATGCTCGCAACAACTTGGCCTGGATATGCAACGGCAATTCACCGATTTCATCGAGAAACAACGTGCCCCCGTCGGCGGCGCGAAAAACGCCTTGCCGCGCTTCTTTCGCGTCGGTGAAAGCCCCCTTCGCATGTCCGAACAATTCGCTCTCGATCAGGGTTTCCGATAATCCCGCACAATTGGCGGTCACCATCGGCTTATCCGCCCGCGTGCTCCAATCGCGGATCAACCGCGCAACGACTTCCTTTCCGGCACCGCTGGGCCCGAGGATCAATACCGGCGCGTCGGAAGGCGCCACAACGGCCGCCGTTTCTAGTACGTTACGGAAGGCTTCTGAACGACACACGACATCGTCCGGCAGCGGAGGCAAACGCGCCGAGACGGTGTCTTCGGTGAACGCTTGCGGCAAGTGCTCGCGGATGACGACCTTCAATTCGTCGAGATCGATCGGCTTGATGAGGTAGTCGTCGGCACCGCGTTTCAGCGATTCGACGGCCTGGCGAATCTCGCCGAAGGCCGTGACCAACACGATCGGAACCGCCACCCCGGCGCCGCGTAGTTTTTCCATCCACGCCGTCCCCGACATTCCCGGCAATCGCACGTCGAGCAAGATCAACGCGGGAGCGACGGCGGTCAACACCGTTTCGGCCTCTTCCGCCGAACCGGCCTCTTCGGGAACGAATCCCAACGACGACACGACGTCGGCGAAAAGCCGACGATGTTCCGGCTCGTCGTCGACAATGAGAATGACGCCCTTCGATGGTTCTCGTTGTTTGCTCATCGGATCGCGTATCGGCAAGTCATGTCGGCAACGGTCCTGTTGCCGCTTTCGAGGACATCGATGACGGAAGTTCGATCACGAACACGGCGCCTCCGCCTTCACGGGGTGCATACGTTACGCTTCCGCCATGCGCCACGGCAATGCGGCGGACGATCGCCAGTCCTAAGCCCGTGCCGTCGCTGCGCGTCGTGAAGTACGGCGTAAACAGCTTGGGCACGTCGTCCGGCGAAACGCCCGGTCCGCGATCGGCGACTTCTATCCGAATCGCGCCGGCGGGAGTGCGTAGCGTCTTGACCTCGATGGTCGATTCCGGAGGGGCAAAACGCGACGCATTATGAAGCAGATTGAACAACGCCTGACGCAGCAATTCGGGATCGGCGGTCGGGTGTCCGACGTCGTCGGCCACCTCGATGCGGCACTCGATATGGCGCGACTCCAAGTCGGGAGACGCCACCGCTCGCACCTCTTCGAGCAACTCGCGGATGTCGAACGAAACAAGATTCGGCCGACAGGGCTTGGTGAACGACAAAAACTGGTTGATGCGGGCGGTGATGCGATCGCATTCTTCGACGATCGTCTCAGCTCGCCTCTTTTCGTCGGGGACGGTGCTTTCGTCGGCAAGTCTTTGGGCCCAGCCGCGAACGATGCCGAGCGGATTGCGGGTTTCGTGGGCCAACCCGGCCGCTGCTTGACTCAAGTCGCGCCAGTGTGCCGCACGGGCTTCGGCAACTTGGCGTCGTTGCTCGGTCACGGCCAACCGGGCCGCCGTGAACGCCAGTCCCCAAAACACGGAAAGCACCAGGCATCCCGCAATGGCGACGGCCGACCGCAATCGCGCCGACTTGCGGCACGCTTGATCGTAGGGTTGTCGATCGACGAGCATCACGCAGCGGAGCGTCCCGCCCTCGAACGGGGACGTCGCTTTTCCGCGGGCTATGCGTCCCCACCCCGGTCCTCGCGGCCCGCCCGGCGACGGAGGCGGTAACTCGATGTCGGCGACGTACGACAAACCGGCATCGGTGAGGATGACTCCGGGCTTCGCAAAAGGCACGTCGACGTCGGCATCTCCCGCTCCTAACAGGCGTTCTCCCTTGCCGTCGAACAAGGTGATGCGGATCACGTCGCGCGTCGCGACCAACTCGTCGAGAAAGATGCCCAACTGGTCGTCGAAGAATTCACCAAGTCGCCGGTGCGACCGCAAGCCGCCCGACACGGCGTGATAGAT
>CAYVVR010000505.1:0-3341 GCA_964454655.1 uncultured Planctomycetaceae bacterium
CTGCTTCGCGGCGGTTTTTCATCGCGCCGTTCGACGACCGGGGAGTCGACTCGCACTCCCCGGCACTCGCAACGGCGCTAGCGAACGATGCGAGCGTCGAGCCAATCGACCCGATCGAGCTCGTCGGCACGCTCACCGAAATCGACCAGCAAATCCAAGCGAGAGGCGTTCTCCACCGGAACGGCGACAGATCGGGGCTTTTCTCCACCGCGAACGATCCCCAAATCGACGGCGACTTTCCCGTCCACATAGATACGCACGCCCACACTCCCCGCCCCACCCGTCGAATCGTCGATCGCCACTTGGGCCACGAACAACCGATCGCCCTCGCGTAAACGACAAGAGAGCCGCGAGGCACTGTAGACGCCGATGCCTTTCCAATAGGTCGTCCCGCCCGCCCGCAAACGTCCTCCTGCGACGTTTCGATCTTTGCGATCGGGCAACACGACCGAAAAGAACGGGACATGCCGATATTCGACCTGCGAGTCGGACAAGTACACCCACCGATCCGAAAACGCTTGAACGAAACGCACACGGCTCGTTGAAGCCTGCCACATCCGTCCTCGCGTGTCTTGCAGAACGATTTCTTCCTCTTTGCCGGCCGCAACGCGCACGGCAGGAAGCACGCTTCCGTCACGAAACCCGACCGCACAGACGGGTTCGGCCCCCGACGATCGACCGTCGGCAAAGCGAACCCCCTGAAGTTGATTTCGCGCCGGCTCGATCTCACCGAGTTCCGTTTCTATTTGCAACCGGCGATCGGTCGCTCCGCGAATTCGTCCCTGAATCTCATCCCCGTTCGCCAGCCACACGATGTCGTGATCGGTTTCGGTTTTCACGCCCGGCAATAATCCGCAGCGATCCAACTCGCGGTCCAAGCGTCCAACGTCGCCGGGCAATGCAAAAAGGATACCGGCCACCCCATCGCGATCGAGTCGTTGCACTCCGAACAGATCACTTAACACGACGACCGTCGAGTCGTCGGCGTGCACGACGTCGCCGCACACCATTCCGCCCGATCGGAGCACGACGACAGGCCCCCGACTCACCACGGGAACACTGCCGAAGCGAATGAACTGGTCGGTGCCCAGCAAAAGCGTCTGCGTCCCCGCCTCGAAGCGGAAACGCCCTTGATCATCGATACCGCGCAGCCGCGCCGTCACGATCTGCCCTTCGGGCAACACGAGCTCTCCCGTGACAGGCCGGTTTCCAACCTCGGCCCCCACCGCCGGCTGCGCTGCCGCAACACACAACCACGCGATCCCGACAAGCGTCAGACGCCAACAAACGCTCCGGCCACACCTTTTGCGCCGGCTCAACGACCGGAACCGATCCCCGGCGACCGACTGTTCGCGAGCTGGTTTCATTTGCGAGCGTATTACCATCACCGTTCGAATATGGGCAAACAGTTGTTGGGCACTTGCAGGATGATGCAGGCCATTGCCGTTCCATACTCGGGAGAAAAGGGGCTGCTCCACGAACCGTCGGGCAACTGGCGGGCGAGCAATTCGTCGCGTATGGCCGGATAGTACGCCGTCCAACGCGAACCGCCGGCTTGCCACATCGCCTGAACGCAATAGTAGTGGCCGTAGTAAAAGTACGACTCTCGAGCGACCTCGCCGGGCTGCGGCACGAACTGCATCAGATACCGCAATCCTGCCTCGAGTTCTTCCCCTTCGTAAACGCCGGCGCTGTACAAGGCGGTCACACCGGCCGCCGAACGCGCAAACGCACTGTCGCCGCTGGTAAGCATATAGCGAAATCCACCATCGGGGTTTTGGCACTTCCGAACGTATTCGATACACCGCTCGACGGTTTCGCGCGGCACGTGAATTCCCGCGTTCTTCGCCGCCCGAAGGGCCATGACCTGGCAAATCGTCACCGAAATATCGGCTCCCAACCGCTGCGGCTGATAACGCCATCCACCTTCGGAGTTTTGCGTGTTGACGATCAAGCGTACCGCTCGCGACAGTTTTTCACGGAGATCGGGTCGTTGAGACGTTCCATAACATTCGGCCAAAAACATCGTCGCAAAGCCGTGCCCGTACATTTGATCCTCGGGGCCGTGCGCGATGTACCCGCTCGATTGAACATTTGCCAACAAGTACCCCAAAGCCCGATCGACGACCGTTCCGTATCGGCCACGATTCGGTTGACTTCCCTCGGCCATGAACGCAATACCGGCCAACGCCGTGACGGCCACGTTCCCTCGCATATCCCCCGATCCGAACGAACCGTCGCGATTCTGATGCGTTTCGAGATACGTCAAGCCGCGAGTTACGGCGGCATCGACCTCCGGAGTCATGAAACGAACGGCGGTTGCGGCGGGATCTTGCCCAAACGCCGGAACCGATACCAGGCATATCACCGCCCAAACGACCGGCTGCAACACACGTGTTCCCGACATCGGCTGTTCCTTCCGGGGCTTCCCAAATGCCGCGGTTAACGATCTTGTTCGGCCGCTTCCGACAGTTTGCGAAAATAGTTTTCGATCATTCGTCGATACTTGGGCAAGAACGTCTCCGGCGGCAACTGAATCAACCAACGGCGTTCCCGCTCGGGCAATTCGCCCCACACGCTCTCCAATACCTGCTGGAGCGGTTCCTTGCCTTCTTGGGGAACATCATTCCCTTGCGTTCCCATGCCGGGACGAGTCCCTTGCGTTTGCGTGGCGCTCGCCCGGGAAGAACTGGCAGACGGCTTCTTGTCCGACGACGAACTGCTGTTGCATTTCGAGCACTGCTGTTGTGCCTGATCGATCAGCCGGTCGAGTTCTTGAACGACTTCCCGCTCCAAGTCCTGCGTTTTCTCCCCGGGATCACCGGCGGTCAAACGCCACCGAACCTGTTCCATTCTCTCCAACAACCGTATCACGCGATCGACATCTTCCGACACGGCCGCACGCCCCAGCTCCTGTTTTAGCGTGGATGGGCCGTCCACCCCGTCCGTCTTCGGCGGAAATGCTTTCGGTACAGCCTCGCGAGCAGATGCAGCATCTTCTTTCGGCTCGTCCGACTGCATCAAGAGTTCGTCGATCGAACTGGCGGGGTTTGCCCCCGCCGAAGCTCGCTCTTGAGCCGCGACACACGCGGAATTTCCCGCCGTCGCAAAATGCAAGGCTCCGATGGCAATCGCCACCAGTACCGTCGGTACGACATCGACTCTCATGGTCGTTTCCGATTTCACTATCGTGCTTCCTTCCACTTAGGGAGAAAACAACTCGTCCAAGCTCGGCAACGTCGAGTCTTCACCGCCTCCCCCCTCGCCTGGTGCAGCCGGTGTTCCCTCGGTACCGTCTCGCGGCGGCGTCGACTCGGGCTGCTGTTGCGGTTGGGCCACGA
>CAYVVR010000506.1:0-3310 GCA_964454655.1 uncultured Planctomycetaceae bacterium
GGACCGCCGAAAGGATTCCCCGGTGTCGGACCGGCCGGGGCCGTGGTCCCGAATCCGGGCACGGCGCCGGGGGCCGGTTGTTGCGGGTAAACCTGCCCTCCACCTTGAGGAGCCCCCGCCGCAGGCTGCGGCGTCGAGGGCGTCGGCGATGGGGACGGTTGCGGACCGAGCGTTTGCGTTCCGGGTGTCGGTTGCCCTCCACCTGCCGAAGCCCCTCCCGGCGACGCACTCGGTATCGTTACCACGCCGCCGCACGAGGGACATTTCGCTCGCTTACCCGCGCTCGAATCGGGTGTACGCAACAACTTGTTGCAACCGGGACAACGAAACTCGATCGGCATGACGAATAGTCTCCCCCAGGAATGCGAGTTCCCATGGCGACGCCGGCATTTGCCGGTGCCGCACACGTTACGGTTACCGGACCCGCCGGCCGTACGCCGCCAACCGACGGACGTTCTTGCCTCCGCCGGACGTCGTGCCCCCGTATCATTCCAAGAGAAATCTTGCCGTCGTTCCGTGCGGTCGCTTCTCTCGACAAATCAACGGATGCGTTTGATATGAACCAAGACTTGTCCTGCTCGTGAAGTATCGAGTCGCCATCGTCCGCCCGCGAAACGGAGGACGACCGGCTTTTCGGCCTTTTCGGTATCGATGTTCCAACGCGTGATCGCGTACATTTCCTCCGGCAGCTCGACCTCAAGCGACGTCGCTTCGGCCGGAACGTAGACGAGGTATTCTCGGCCTTCGGCGGCCAGGCAGTATCTGCTCGATGCGAGCTGCGGACGCGGCACCATCGCAGCGAGGTCGACCTTTTCGGACCACTCCCGGATATATCCGAGATTCCGTCGCAACGGCTCGACCCACGGCTCGTTCATCCGCTTCTTGAGGACCTTGCCTTGGTACGGATCCATGAACAATGGATTGCCGCCGCGGAGAAACGTCTTCCACGCCCACGCGACGTTCCCGCCGATTCCCCAAAGGTGGTCGGTGTCGCTGAGGATCACCTTGCGTCCGTCGGCGGGCGGCGGATTGTCGCGATAACCGCCTTCGGGGTTCGGCGAAATCCAGTCGGCCGGACTTTCCAACAGCACCGCGTTGCTGCCGCCCTTGTATTGAAAAGTCATGCCGACCGGATGTTGCTTGGGCTTGGTCTTCTCGTACTCCTTGATGTAGCGAATCATCGCGTACTGCCACTCGGTCGAAGCCGGATGATTCTCGTTCGAAATCTCGTACAACACGTTATCCAGGTCGTTGACCGTATCGATCACCTTGCGGACGTAGGCCCGTTGAATCTCGGTCACGGCGGGAATCTTGTTCTCGTGAATCTCCAAGCCGTTGCCGTCATCGTCGACATCGCCGTCGATTCCGTTGATGTTGTTCGCCTTGTGGAAAGGGTGGTGCTCCCACGCGCCGGGTGAAAACTGCAAGGCCCAACCTTCGAACAGCATGATCGAAACATAGATCCCGCGTTTCCCGGCCGATTCGACCCGCTCGCGCAGCCGCGCAAAATACGCGTCGTCGAAGGTTTCCAAGTCGAACTTCGGCTTGCCGTCGAGGGCCTTTCCGGGCCCGGTCCGTTTCCACGGATGCGGCGCCACGTAGTGCTCGACCGGCTCAAGATCGCGGTTTCCGGCCGTATTCCACGAGGTCGTTTCCCAGCGCCACAACCGGATGAAGTTGTGGCCGTGCGCTTCCAACCAATCAAGGTAAGCGTCGAAATCGAACGGCTCGGGCGGATCGCTCGGCCCCATGTCGACCAGATTGTTCCACGTGTGCGCACCGGTCAGCAAGATCGCCCTGCCCGATCCGTCGGTGAAATACCGCGGATTCTCGGGATGGACGAACAACGGTCCGCGAGCAGGCTCCGCCGCGCAGGCGCAGCGCGTACCGCCGACGACGGCAGCCCATACGAGGCAAAACGAAACCACGATCTGTCGCATACCCTATCTCCCTCCGCTCACCGCGAATCGGTCAAACCTTCCCCCGCGATCATCGAGAAACCACATCGCCGGGTATTCTCCTCGCAAAAATCACCGGCAACCACTCAAAACTGCCCGCCTTGCATCATGAGAATGACTCCCAAGATCGAGTTGGCCAGACTCAATAACAACGTGATCGATCCCAATACGATTCCGATGATTGCCAGGACGTTTTGGTTGCTATCGCGTCCCATGATCCCGAATCCTAGGGCACAACCACCGATGACGTATCCGAAGATCGGACACAACCACGCCAGCAAGCCGAGCAATCCCAATACGAACGATGCGATCGCCCACCCTTCGCTTCCCGTCCGTTCCGAGCGAGTCGGTGCGGCGGGCGTCGTTTGCGGCGCCGCATAAGGATTGGCAGGTTGCGTGGAATAGCCCGCGGGCGCGGCGTTGCCGGCGGGTTGTCCAGCCGGTGGAAACTTCGGTAGTTCCGGTCCGCTCGCTTGTGACGGCGTTTGGGGTCCGGCGAACGGCGAGGGCCCACCCGGCGCGGCAGTCGGCGGCGTCGGAGGACCGCCGCTTAGTATCGGCGGCACAGGCACGGTCGGTTCGGACGGTGCGTCGACCGCCCCACCCCCACCCTCGGCAATCGTCACGATCGTGCCGCACGCCGGACAACGGGCCTTCTTGCCCGCGGCCGAGTCGGGACAACGCAATTGCCTGCGGCAACTGGGACAAAGGAACTCGATCGGCACCGCAATGTCCTCCCCTGCCCCGCGATTGTGTTGGTTCGAGGATTCCCTTCTCGCTACGGCGTGCCTCGTCCTACCTGTTTGCGGCTTGGTACGTGCCGAATTCGGCGGCTCTTTGCCTCGCGTTCATCCCAGGTCACAGGCTGTATTGGGCACTCGGCGCCCCTTGCCTTTCGAGCACGGTCGGCTGGCCCGTGCACCGCAGGTACGCCAAGGTGTACAAGGTCATACCGAATGGAGCCGCGACGAACACTCCCAAGCCGCAGGTCACCAGGACCAACAGCATCCCCACCAAATAGGTGACGAGAAAGGCGGCGAACAACGTCAATTTGTTCCCGCTGGTCGCCCGGTAAGAGATCGAAAAGGCATCGATTGCGTTCACCTCACGATCGGCCGCAATCCATACGGCGAAGAGGAACATCAGCGCGAGGATGATCCCAGGTACGATCAGCAGGATCAGCCCCAGCCCGACGCTCAACGAATACAGGAGCATCGCCAAAAAGGTGTGCAGGAACACGGATGCCGGCGGTATGATGCCGCGTCCGGGATCCGGATCGCCACGAACGACGTGCACCGCAAAGCGAGCAAACACCGGCGTACAGAAAACGGACCAAGCGAAAGACACGAGCC
>CAYVVR010000507.1:0-3307 GCA_964454655.1 uncultured Planctomycetaceae bacterium
AAATTCAAAGCACAAAAGCATACCCGATGCGCGAGCCGAAGTCAACTGCCCCCCAAAATTAAGGAGATCCATCATCGACCCGCCGCGGCACGAAGCATGATGTCTTTCATTTCGCGGACGGCCTTTTCCATCCCCACCATGATCGCCCGAGCGATGATACTGTGGCCGATGTTCAACTCCCGCATGTCGGGCAGCCCGGCAATGGGCGCCACGTTCCGATACGTCAAACCGTGTCCGGCGTGCAAGGCCAGCCCGCAATCGCGAACGTGTCGGGCCGCCACGGCGATACGATCGAGCTCTTTCCGGCGTTCCTCGCCGTCGGTCGCATTCGCATAGCAGCCGGTATGCAATTCGACGGCGTCGACCTTTAGCTCGGCGGCCGTTTCGATTTGTTTCGGATCGGGATCCAAGAAGAGACTGATCGAAATGCCCGCCTCGCGAAGCCGTTCGACCGTCGCTTTTACCTTTTCTTGATTGGCAACGACGTCCAACCCGCCCTCGGTGGTCAGTTCTTCGCGCCGCTCAGGCACAAGCGTCGCTTGATCGGGCCGAACGCGACAAGCGATGTCGGTGACTTCCGGCTCACAGGCCATTTCAAGGTTCAGCTTGACGGTGACCGTTTCTCGCAACAGGCGCAAATCGCGGTCCTGGATGTGTCGCCGGTCTTCCCGCAAGTGGATCGTGATTCCGTCGGCCCCTCCTAGTTCGGCCAATGAAGCCGCCCAAACCGGGTCGGGTTCGTAGGTCCGTCTCGCCTGCCGGACGGTCGCCACGTGGTCGATATTCACCCCCAACTCGATCATGTTTGTGCTCTCTCGAAAATGCGTTCAAGACCAGCAAGCACGTATGAACAACCGCCCAAAGGACCGATTATATCCCCCCTTCATCCCCCCACAAGAAAGCCCGGACGCCGCACCGCCGAGCAGCGCGACGTCCCTGAAGTCTTTTGGTCGTGCTTGCGGCAGAATTCAGCCCTGTAGCGCGGCAGCACCGGCCTCGGCCACGGTATGGTCGTTTTCGACGGTACTTCCCGAAACACCGATCGCGCCGACGATCTCGCCCGCGGCATTCTTCAGCGGCACGCCGCCGGGAAAGGTGATCAATCCGCCGTTGGAATGCTCGATTCCGTACAGCGAGCCGCCCGGCTGCGACAGTTTACCGATTTCGCCCGTGGGCATGTCGAAGAAACGCGCGGTCTTCGCCTTGCGGACGGCGATGTCGATCGAGCCGAGCCATGCCCCGTCCATCCGCACGAAGGCTTTCAGGTTCGCGCCCGCATCGACGACCGCGATATCCATTTTCGTGCCGATCTCCTCCGCTTTCGCCACGGCCGCCGCAACGACCGCCTGTGCCTGTTCCAACGTGATGTCCGCCATGTCGATCTCCTTCGTACGAGGGGTATTGCGATCCAAATTTGCCGACCGATCCCGCGGTGGAAGCAGGATCGGACCACTTCCGAGCGGCGGTTTGCGGGCAATTGTTGCAACCAACGACGGGGCGTCAACCCCCGGTTACCTCGCCTGGACCGCATACGCCCCTGATGACGGGCAAGAACGTAAAGCGAGCCGAGCGGTCCCACCAGATCGCCCGGCTCAGCCCTTTCGCGGAGGTAGCGATGAAGGTACCATCACACCCAAGCCACTGCCTCATACCGGTCGGCACGAGGTCGATTGTGGGTGTGTAACCACCTCGATCATGTGTCGGTCAGGATCGTTATCGCTGCGAAGCGAATCCCTCACGCGGCACGGCGCCGACGCCACACCAGCCCCAATCCGCCGGCGGCAAGCGTCGAGATCAAACCGAACCACGTCGCCGGTTCGGGCACGGGATTCGGCGGCAGACTCGTAATCGTGATGCCGCCACCTGAAGCAACCACTTTCAAGCTTTGAGAACCGATCTCGTTGTCCCCCTCGACGAGGATCTGGGGGGTTTCGTAAAAATCCAACGACGGCAACGAACCACCTATTCGAGGCCGAGGGTCGGGGACGCTGGTACCCGTAAACAACCAATTGATCGGATACGTCCCCTCGGCCAAGCCTCCGGCAATCGTGACGGGAATACGAAGAAGCTCGTAAGTCTTACCGAGCACAACCTTCGTACCAGTACTGCCGCTCGGCCAAGACACCTCGGCAGTGTAGTCCGCGATGGTTAAGCCCCCCACACGAGTGGCACTAACTGTCGCACTATCGGTCGCCGAATAGAACAACCAATCGCGCGTCTGGTCGTCAAGCGCCGCCCAACCATCGTTGGCAGTATCACGCAACGTAATCTGTGAATGATCAAATTCGTACTGAAGCGCAAAATACATTTGGGTGACGGACATCGTGCCGGTTCCGTCCAACGTGAAATAGAGCTCCAGATCGGTGGTCTGGTCGACGGCCGAATACGGAACCGTCACGTCCTCGATGTCGAGGGTCAGCGTGAGCGCCGCTTGGGCCGACGCCCCGACGCTCCACGCCGCGATGAGCGCGCCGAGCGTCCAGAAAGTTCTCCACAGGTGCTTCATCGTGGTGCCTCCAAGTGAGTACGGGCAGCGTCTTGCCCCAAATCACGCATTCCTCCTGCGTACGCCGTTCCCGCAACCTCCCTGTTCCGGTCATACCGAACGTTCCGGTTAAACGTTTACATGATAATCTCACGCTCTTGCCCCACAACACCCAGATTGCCCATTTTTCCTGTTTTTTCGCAAAATTTGTCGTTCCAAGCCCCTAAAACGACACGAGCCGCCCCTCTTTTGAAGGGGCGGCCGTGGTTTTCCAGCCCGAAAATGTCGAGATAACGGCGTTTCGTCGCAGGCGCTTAGGTGTCTCGGCGAATCTCAAGGATCTCGAGTTTCAGCGTGCCCATCGGCACCTCGATCTCGGCAATCTCGCCGACCTTCTTCCCCACCAGTCCTTGCGCAAGCGGACTCGTAATCAAAATTCGACCGTTCGCCGCGTCGTCTTCCCCGGCACCGACCAGCGTATATTCTTCGATTTCGTCAAACTCGAGGTCTTTCACTTTGACCGTGCAACCGAAGGCCACCTCGTCGGAAGGCAATTCGCTGGGATCGACGATCACCGCCCGCGATAACTTGTCGCGCAGGAGGTTGATCTTGGCTTGAATCATTCCTTGCGTTTCGCGGGCGCCGTGGTATTCGGCGTTTTCGCGCAGGTCGCCTTCTTCGCGTGCCGCGGCGATCCGTTTTTCGACCTCCCACATGACCTCGTTTTGCAGATGGTCGAGCTCGGCCTTGAGCTTCTTGTAGCCCTCGCGGGTCATGGGAATCGGTTCGTTCGACATGAGTTCCCCTCGATGATGGTATTCC
>CAYVVR010000508.1:0-2826 GCA_964454655.1 uncultured Planctomycetaceae bacterium
GTGTTGATCGTGACACGCACTTCGGTGGCGAAACCGGCCATCGCCTCGTCGATCGAGTTGTCGACGACCTCGTACACCAGGTGATGCAGGCCTCGCACGCCCGTATCGCCGATGTACATACTCGGCCGCTGGCGCACGTGCTCCAGGTCGCTGAGGTGCTCCAGGTCTTCGGCCGAATAGTCGATCTTGCCGCCGAAAGTGCGGGTATCTTCCGTTTGTGGCTGCGACGTTTGGGGATTGTTTTGCTCCGTTTCGGGAGCCGCTTGCGTCTCGAAATGATTCTCTTCCGACATTGCTTGTTTTCGTTCCTCGCAACAATTTCGACGATCGACCAGATTTGCCCGACGGCAGATCGATCGTGTGGGATGTCTCGATGTTTCGGATCCGTCCTCGGCTATTCGATCGGAACGTCACTTGAAGGGAAACGATCCGATGCGAAAGCGAATATCTTGAATGCCCATTTCAGGCACCTCCTCTTGTAACCGCGCAATCAATTCGGGTTTGCGGAAGCTCAATTCGTGCATGATCACCGAGGCGGCGACCAGTACTTCGAGCGTTCCGCGACGCACCGAGCCGGGCTGGGTGAATTCGTCCAAGGGCGAACCGACCAACCGCGCCCATACCAGCTCGAGCCGGCGAACGGCTTTCACCCGCCCCAAGCCGAGCCGGGCCGTTTCTTGAGCGAGAATCTCGCCCAACCGTTGCGGTCGTCCTCCGCGCCGACTCGATCCGGTGTTCATGATTCCGTTCACCTCGAGCGATCAGCGTTACAACGACAACGGCATCACGACGTGCGTGTACCCGTCGTCGGTCTCGAAAACCACCGGCGAACTACCGTCCTGCAAGCGAATCGTGATACTCGAATCTTCGTCGAGCACACGGAGAAAGTCGCTCAAATACTGCGGATCGAGCTTGCTGACGATTTCTTCGCCGTCGTAGCTGACGGGCATTTCGATGCGGGCTTCACCCAGTTCGGCACCGTGTGTCGTGAAGACGATCTTGCCGTCGCCGAAAATCAAGTGCACCGCACGCCGTTCGACGTCGGCCACGATCGCCGCCTGCCGCACCGCCGAATGGAACTCGCCGACCGGCACGGTGATTTCGACCGCGTCGGTGTACTTGGGAATGATTTCCCGCCACGGCGGATAGCGACCTTCCAGCAACCGGCAATACACGACCGTTCGATCGTGTTTCAACAACACGGCGTTGTCTTGGACGCAGAAGCGCACCTCGTCGTCGCCGTCGTCGAGGATGCGGCTGATCAACTGCACCGCCCGCGTCGGTACGATCGTGTTTCTTTCCGGTTCGTAATCGCCGACCGTTTCGATCGACCCGAGCTGCCATCCCAGCCGCCTTCCGTCGGTTGCGACGGCCGACACCGTTTCCTCGTCGAAGTCGAACAGCACACCGCCCAGCGCGTACCGCCCGCTTTCGGGATCGGTGGCGAACACGGTGCGTTGGATCATCTCGCGCAGGGCCTTCGCCGAGAACTTCTGGTAGGCCTCGGCGTCGAAATCGGCGACGTCGGGGAACTCGTCGGGGTTGGGGATGGGCAACTGGAAGTTGAATCGGCTACCCGAGAGGATCACCTTCGCCCCGTCGCATTCGAGCGTCACTTTCTCTTCGCTTGTTTCCCGCAAAATGGCCAAAGTGCGACGGATAGGCAAAAGAGCCGTTCCGGGAATCTCGACTTCGACACCCGGCACGTCGATTCGAATCGCGATTTCCATGTCGGTCCCCAGCAAGGTGACCTTTTGGTTCGTCGCGATCATCTTGATCGTTCCCAAGACGGGTTTCGGGGTTCGGGTGGGAGCCACCGAAGCCACCGTCTGGAACGCCGGTAGGAACTTTTCCCGTGTGATTTCGACCTTCATGGTGATCGGGCTCCTGTTCGAGGGAACCGTTCGTTGATTTGTCTCGGCCGAGCGGGCATGTCGATTAGTTCGAATCTTGTATGAATAAACCGTATTGTTGTTGGTGTTCCCGCTCGGGGTGTCGACAACCGGCCGTCGAGACCTCGGCCGAATGTCGAATTACTTATTTCCCTAAGGGTTCGGTTGTCTTGTCGCCGTCGACCTGCGTGGGGAAAACGTGTCGCCGGTATGTTGCTAACCTGTTTGTCGTGCGTTCGTGCCGATGTTCACAGCCGGCGGCAACGGGCACGAATGTCGGTAGTTTTCGCTCGGCGACATCATTCGACAAACGTTCGACAGGTTTTCCCCAGAGGAGCTGCTCCGTCACGAGCGGCTGCGTTCGAGACGCGTCAACGACACACGGCGTCTTCGATCTGGAGTTCCCGGAGCAGCCGTTCGACCTCGTGTTGAATTATTTTATCTGTTTTTTGTAATTGTTCTATTTTTCGGCATCCGTGAGACACGGTCTTGTGATCGCGGTTGCCGAAGTATTTGCCGATTTCTTTGAGCGTGTACCCGAAGTGTGCGTGGGCCACGTACATGGCGACGTTTCGCGGCAGGACGACGACCTGACGCCGGTCGGCGCTGCGCAGTTCTTTGACCGGTCGGCGAAAGGCTCGAGCGGTCGCCCGGGCGATCATCGCCAAGCTCGGCCGTTGCGCTTCGCGGCGACGTTCGATCCACGGGCGAACGTCGGCGACATCCAGCGGCCGCTGGGCGTTGCCGCTGGGGCGGATCTCGGCCAGCAGCTCGCCGAAGCGGGCGCTTACCGAGCTCGCCGATCCTTCCAACGATTCGGCTAGGTAGTCCAAGGCGGCGCCGGTGATCCGGCATCCGAGCTTGTCGGCCGTCAAACGCAAAAACAGGCGCCGGGCGACCGGGCCGGGAAACGCCACCGGCGCGGTGTATCCAG
>CAYVVR010000508.1:2836-3304 GCA_964454655.1 uncultured Planctomycetaceae bacterium
CAACCGGGCTTTCAAACCGGCGGGAAAGCCCGGCAACTCCCACGGTGCGAATCGCGACGTGCAGGCGATCGCCGTTTGCGTGTCGATCGCCTCTTCGAATACGCGGAGCAATTCGTCGATTGCCGCCGGGTATCCGACCAGGTGTTCGATGTCTTCCAACACGAACAAGCCCAACGCGGTGATCTTCGAACGCAACGGTTCGACTTGGTCGCGGTCGATCGCGCGGGCCAGGTACCGGCGAAAGTCGACCGCCGTTTGCACGGCAAACGGAACGTCGGGGAACAACGCCCGCCAACCGCCCGTCAACGTGCGGACCAGGCAGCTTTTTCCGGCCCCTTCGGGCCCGTACACGTACAACGGCGGAATCGCTGCGGCCGGCGGATCCTCGTCGCGTCGCCTGGCTGCCGTTTCTAAGAACAGCTCGCAAGCGACGGCCGCCGTGCGGTTCTCCGATCCCACCACGAAATC
>CAYVVR010000509.1:0-3283 GCA_964454655.1 uncultured Planctomycetaceae bacterium
TGCCGCTATTGTCTACAATCTTCGGCAGGCTGGAAAGGGGTTTTGCAACGGGCTGCTAAACGTGGAGGCTTGCGAATACGTCCGGCGACGAACAAACAGAGTGTTTCGACGTGCAGTAGCAAATAGGAGACCTGTCATGTGGAGTACAATCGCTTGGCTGTTTCTGGCGTTGACCGGCCCCCTATCGGAAACGGCTGCCCCATGGGAATCGGCGGGCTTCACGAAGCGGTTGTCCGATGGTTCGACCGCCACGCTCGAATTCTGCAAATGGGCGGAACGCACGACCCGTGTTTTCATCGCTCAGGACAAAGACTGTCAAGACGAACGTTTATTTACAGAGACACTTTATCGTTACCGGATGACCATTGAACGCGACGGGGCAAAAGAGACCGTGTGGGAGAAAATGGTGACGATCGGCCCTGCGATGGCCGGCTGCTATCCCGATTTTTCCGTCAAGGACGTTGAGATCATCGACGATCGACTTTACATCCTGTATGCTTTCGCGGACGGGTATCTCAATCTCGTGGTGTACGAGAAGAAAGAGTCCGGACCGTGGGTTTACCTTGTCTGTTGGCGATTAGACGATCGTCCCCGCTGGATGGACGAATGTCGTATCACAAACGATGCTGGCCGACCGTGCGTCGTGTGTTTGGACACGCGGACGCGCGCCTCGCATGAAGAGCGATGGGATATTCACTGGAATGCCGACGGAACGGGCACGCTCCGCCTTAACTCTTCCTCGACTCCACAACCAACACGACCGCCCAGCAATTGACCTCGCGTCTGCATCACTTTTGCTTTGCCGGGTAAACAGGCACCTCTGCCAGAGCATTTCCACGTTCCGTTTTTTCTCCCTCAAGCGTCATTCGCTCTCAGAGCACATCCCATACCTATCAGCCCGTTGCACAAGCGGGTTTTTTGGATGATTTGCCGTTGAATATCTGAGGAAGTCGGAGTCGGCGTTCGTGCGGCCCCTCGTCCCAAAAAGCAAACAGCGACGGCCGGCGAAGGGATTTTGCAACAGGCCGCCAAGCATCGAGAAACCCACGTGTGCAAGGGGCTGCTAGTCGTCGTTGGTCGGCAACATGTTCGTCAGAATGAATGCCCCCAAGACAATTGCTCCCAAACAGGCCCCGCCCACAACGCGGTGGCGCATCCAGTCATACCCATCAGCGACGGAGCACGATTGCCCCAACACTCCCGCATAGAATCCGACAATCCACGCTACGACCACGCCCATAATTGCGAGCGGCGACCGCAAGACGAGACAAAATGCCAACTGCACGGCAGCGAACAGGATCGCGAAGACATAACCAAAAACCGGGACCAGCGCGGGGATCATCGGCGATAACATCCCGCTTCCACGCAGAGTCGTCAACATCACAAACCCGGCGACGCCGATGAACGACCACGCTATCAGCATGCGATATTGAGGGCTTCCCATGTTTCCGAAGTTCTCCAATATCACGAACAGCGGGTAACAAGCCGGAGAACGTCATGTCGGGATGCATCTGCGTAACACGTTAACGCCGCAAATGTGTGGCCTAACGCGCCGGCTGCCGATCATCTTGAGTCGTAGCGTAGCCGTTGGTCCCTCTATGGCCACGCTATCTCGTGCGTGGAGGATCGCCCCTGCTTCGCCCTCCCGGTGCGAATCATCTTGCCGCCTACCGGTGATTGTAGAAAAAAGGAGCACGCAATCGCAAGAAATAGTTTTGTGATCCGTCCTGCTTGCGCAGACACCGAGAGCCGCTTCGACAGTCGGCGGGCTTTGTTCCCGTACTGCGAGACCTGAGCCGTCGAAACCGCTTGCCGCGTATATTCGGCGACCGATCAGCAGAAATGACCGCTTGTGCGACGGGATGGCTGAATTCGGCGGCAACGTCGGTGAATCGCGGCGGCACCGGGCGACGATGACCGCGCGGCTTTGGGTTGCGTTAGATCGCATCTCGGCCTTGCAGGCCCAATCGGGGCGTCTACGGCGAATGCCAGATGATCTCGGCCGTTTCGTTTTCGATATCGAGCCGGACCGATGCGTGCTCGAACTCGCGGGTGTACGTGTAACCGTCACGAAGTGCCGGTCCCTTCGGAGGCCCCAGAGGGCGGTCATATTCCGGTCGACGCGTCAGCCATGTTTTGCTGCGTTTCGCATCATACCCATCTTTCAAATCAAAGTAGCTGTACTTCTCGGCGCAGATTAAAAAGATCGCCAACTGATAGTCGAAACGGCTTTGAGCATCCCGGGAAGGCCTCACGGCGTTGCCCTCGCCGCGGCCGGAACGCGGGGCTTCGTCGGCATCCTGGAGATTCGGTCCCAGTCCGCAGGTGTAGGCGATGATAAACCCCTGACGCGCCGCCTTCTGGAAGTCCCTGATTCCCTGGGCCACGTAGTCTTTCTTGGGCATGCCCACGGCCCCTTCAAAGCCCTCGATATACGAACCGTCTAAAGCCTTGATATAGCTGAGGCCCGAATCGGGGAAGCGTGCTCTCAATATATTGCCGACCATGAGCTTTTGCGGCCCGAGCCTTTTTCGCGTTTCTTCGATCAGGCTCACGTATCCGGCCAACACCGCGGCCTTTTTTTCTTCGCCGATTGCATTTTTCAGGAAGGCGGGTTCGATCACCTTGACCACCCCGTCGAGAAAGATTCCATCGACGGCGGGATCGGAACAAACGGCTTCGGCGGCATCGATCCACCAGTCGCGTACCTTTTCGTTGGAAAGATCATACGCCTGAAGGCGATTACGAATGAGTTTGTCATTGCCGCGTCGGTCGACCAGAAAGGCCCCGGGAATGTCTTTCAATGCGGCGTCGGCTTCATAGCCGCCGTAGTGCACGATGACGTTGCGGTAGTACAAGATTTTCACGTTCGGATTGATCTTCTTGACGGCCCGAGCGGCTCTCAGCGTTCCCGCCTCGACCGATCCGGCATCCGTGTGCCCTGTCGCTTTCTCGAACGTAATCAGCGGAAAGGTCGCGAGGTATCGAATCTCTTCGTCGGTAAAGGCGGTGTCTTTTCGGATATGCATATACAACGGTACGTGGTCCCAGGAAAAGGCGGGCATCCGTTCCGGATTCACTGAGGGACCAGCAGATTCAGCCACCCGAATCGAACCGATGGATGCAAGCAATACGACGATGGTGGCGACTCGACAGATGCCTTTCATGCCTCTTCTCCAGGAAGTGTAACCGCTCGGAAAAGCCCATGTAATGGGAGTGCGTCGTTGTTCGAAAGCCCAAAGACTTCGGCGATCGATGAACGCGATAGTATCGTCTTCAGCAG
>CAYVVR010000510.1:0-3279 GCA_964454655.1 uncultured Planctomycetaceae bacterium
ACCGTCGCCTTCGCTCGATGAAGTAGCCCCGCTGGAACATGCGTCAGCCCCCCAGGAAGAATCAAACACCGATCCGGTCGCACCTCCCGTCCTGCCGGATATCGCACTTGCCGAAATCGCGCCGGTCGAAGTGCGACCGGGTGAGCGCATCGAAGTCCCCGTCACGGTCGTGCGCCACGGACGTGACGGCGCCGTCGCCATCAGTGTCGAAGACCTGCCGGAAGGTCTCTCCTGCCGAGGTAGCATTCCGGCATCCGAAGATCGTGGAACGATCGTTCTCGAAGTTTCGCAAGACGCTACCGACCTCCCCGAAGAAATCACGGGAACCTGCCGTGCGGTTCTCGGCGATTCGGTTGCGACGCAATCACTGACCATTCACGTCAAACAATTTCCGCCCCCTGAGGTGAAGCCGCCGGCCGCGGTCGTGCTGAGTCCGGGCATGGAAAAAGACATACCGATCACGATTTCGTATGAAGGTCCCATATCGGCCCTTCGATTGGAGCCTTCGGAAGTTCCCGACGGATGGCATGCGAAGCCCGCCGATTGCGACGCCGGCGACAAAATCGTCATTCCGGTTGCGGTGCCTAAGGACGCCAAGGACGGCACGTATCAACTGGTTTATACCATGAACGTGGGCGGCCGCCGGGCAACCGTCCCCGTGACGGTGCGTGTCGTCCGAATGCCGTTCTCCTTCGATTCGTTTCGCGTCGTGCGGTTGTCGCCGGGCGAATCGCGTGTCGTGACGATTCCGATTGTTCGCAAAGGCTTCGGCGGACCGATCGACGTGACCTTGGAAAACCTACCGGCGGGAGTCGAAGCTGCTTGCGACACCGTACCGGCCGCTGGTAAAGAACTACAGTTGAAATTGACGGTCGCAGAAGATGCAGAGCCTCGGGTGCGTTCAACGTACCTGGTCGGTTCCGGCGGCGTGTTTCATTGTCGAAGCCCGATGATCGTGCGGATCGTCGATCGAGAAGGCAACTATCTTCCGCCCGAGATCATCTCGTCCCAAGAGATGCGAATGTTGTTCCGCCGAGGCTCGATCGGCGCCCGGCTTTCGGCAAACAGCAAGCATCTATTGGCCGAAGTCTACGGTGGAACCCCTGAATCGGAAGCCGCCGTGCAAGCCGGTTTGCGGTGGTTGGCTGCTCATCAGGCTGCCGACGGACATTGGTCGCTCAATCATTACGATCAGGCAACCTCGGATTGCGACTGCAAAACCGACTTCGAGGCGGAAGTTCTCGACATGGACACCGCGGGCACGGCGCTGGGGCTGTTACCCTTTTTGGGAGCGGGAATCACCCACGTTTCGGCGCCCGAAGGAGAATCGCAGCTTCTCGTATACCGAACGACCGTTCGTTACGGTTTGTCGTGGTTGATGCGTAACCAAGTGTCGAGTCGCGACCTTCGCAAAGACGGCAACTTGGGCGGCAGCTTGTACGCGCATGCACTCGGCACGATGGCCCTCTGCGAGGCCTACGGCCTGACCGGCGACGAACGCGTCGGAGAAGCTGCCCGCCGGGCGATTCGGTATTTGTTGGCGGCCCAACATCAAGCCGGCGGTTGGCGGTATCAACCACGCCAGGCCGGCGACATGTCGGTCGTCGGATGGGTATTCTTGGCAATTCGGGAAGGTCAACTAGCAGGCCTACCGATCGACAAGACACCGCTTTTGCGGGCGGAAAACTTCCTCGATGCGTGCTCCGTGGGCGAGCCGCCGCATGAAAAAGCTCAATATTGTTATCAGCCGGGCGGCGATGCCAAAATTTCTCTGACCGCCGCGGGCATTCTTGCGAGGCAATACCTGGGATGGCCGAAGGATCACCCCGACCTCGAAGCGGCGTGCCAACTCATCTTTCGACAAGTCCCGCCTGCTGAAAAGGAGACGATCGGCCCGCTCTATTTCTACTACTACGCGACCCAGGTGCTGCATCACATGGAAGGCGATCGTTTCGACCTGTGGAACCATCGCATGCGCGAGCTGCTGGTTCGCACCCAAGAGCGAACCGGCCACCGAACGGGTAGCTGGAGCCCGCAGGGAGTCGATCACGGGGCGAAGGGCGGGCGGCTGTACAGCACTTCCCTGGCGCTGATGACCTTGGAGGTCTACTACCGTCACCTGCCGATGTACCGGCCGGTGCGCCGTGGATCATTGGCGGCGCAACCCTCTCTGTCGACCGGTCGTTGATCCGCTCGCGCCGCTCGTCTTAAAGGGGGCACGCCACTTTCGAGCCGCCGCTGTGTCGGGCACGTGACAACGAGGCCGGCGCTCAATAAGATGAATTGAGGGGGAAGAGGTAAGGGAACCGTTCGGTTTCCCTCGATGCCGGCCGAGCATACGGAGCCCCTTGTCGCGTCCGCGTTCTACGATGTCGGGGCAACTCGGAGGAAGAGGAAGGAAGGCCCATGCCCGTTCAGATGGAATTGTCTCGCGTGATCATCAGCGAAATCAGCGACGAGCAGTACATTTACCTCAAGGAGGTCGACGGCGATCGCGGCTTCTTGATCGTCATCGGGCTATTTGAGGCGACAAGCATTCATCGCAAGGTGACGGGCAAGGGATCCGTGCGCCCGCTCACGCACGATCTGGTTCTATCGGCGATTCGTGCGCTCGGCGGAGAACCGCACGACGTTCTCATCAGCGAACTGAAAGACCACACCTACTACGCGCGGCTGCGAATCAAGCAGAATGGAGAATTGATCGAGCTGGACTCGCGTCCCTCCGACGCCATCGCAGTCGCCGTACGCTGCGATCCGCCTTTGCCCATCTTCGTGGCGGAAGAAGTGCTTGCCGAGGCGGCGGGCGGTTGAATTCCGACGGTCGGCCGTCGCCGATCCGCTCACTTCAAGGATCGGCGACGACTCCGACGTATTCAGCAGCTCCTTCCCGCCGTCAAATCAACGCATCGTCGAATTCCGCTTTGAGGGCTTCCAGCCCTTTGCGTCCCTGTTCACCCGCCACGACAATGTTCAGCCGCACCTCGCTGGTGCTGATCATGTCGGCGTTGATTTCCTGTCGCGACAAGGCGGCAAAGGTACGCCCGGCCACCGTAACGTGGCTTTTCAGTCCCGTTCCCTGAATCGACAACTTCGCCACGTTGCGATCGCCGGTCGGCGGTCCGGCCTTCAATTCGGCACAGATATCGCGGGCGACGGCGATCACGTCGTCGTAAGCGGTACGCGGAACGGTAAACGTCATCGTCGCCACGTCGTCCCGGCCCGCGTTCTGCACGATCATCTCGCCCGAAATTCCTTTTTCGGCGATCCTTTTGACAACCG
>CAYVVR010000511.1:0-3275 GCA_964454655.1 uncultured Planctomycetaceae bacterium
GCGACGGCTGTCGAAGTCGTTTCCTGCGTCCGAGCATCGGGATTGCCAAACAAGATTGGTCGAACAACTGTCTCTTGGCGTTACGTGCCGCTATTGTCTACAATCTTCGGCAGGCTGGAAAGGGGTTTTGCAACGGGCTGATATACAGCGCGCGTCCAGCGCATGCTTGGTTGTATCAATTTTCAGTGGGTCGACTCGCGTTCGCCGATTCTTATCATCTCCGGCCGCGAATACCGTGACGGTGATGTGATCAGAAACATTCAGGCCACCTCCCCCGGAGACGCGTGGGACAAGGCGATGCAAAACCGGTAGGGAGCTACACACGGGCTGCTTGTGGCATGCGATCGTGCCTGAAATGAAAGGTGCAAAGAATGGGCAGGTATGGACAAGAATGGGTTAGGATACTTGGTGCGAGCGGGGCGATTATTATTGTCACCGCCTTCACATGGGTTTACGGCAAAATGAACTACATCAAGGTTGTGTACCAACATGGAAGGCCTCCCAGCTACGCGTTGCCGTGCGCGCTCTTGCAGAATTGGTGGCTTGGTTTGGTGATTGGGATCCTTGTCGCCGTCACCGGTGGTTTTGCGATTGTGAGACACAGACACGTAACTGTAGCCGTCATATGCAACGTGGGGTGGTTGCTTGCGATTAGCGGCGTGTGCTTGGTGCTTCTGGCGTGGCAGCTCGAAGAAATACCGATCACGACGCCACTCAGGTGAGGCCGGCAGGGTGGCCGGGGCTGGAAGATTCGGCCCGCAAAGACGAATCTGAAGCCCCGGAGCCTAATGAGGCTGATCGCCTGGAAAACACCAAACATCCCAGGGGGATATCATCTCGAGGCCAAAGCCGCTTTCTGGGCTATTCACCGAGCTTTCATGGGAAAACGTCGCTTGGGCAAGCGGACGGAATATTACGCGTGCGGGTTTCGGGGCGGCTCTCTCTTGGTCGCGGTGGCCGCATCTCAATCGGGTACCGGAGGTGCGGGTTTGGGGGCGGAATTCTTCGCTTTCGTTCCGTATGGGCGCGAGGGTATCATACGATGATGGGCTCCTGGGGGTTGTGTCGGGTTCGTCGTGCGTTTCTTTACTCACCGGGAGTGTTCCATGAAGCGGATCTTCGCCTTGCTTTTGGTTGCGGCTTGTTTGTGGCCGGTTTCGTCGTTTGCGGCCGAGCGGCCCAACGTGTTGTTGATCTGCGTCGACGACCTGCGCCCCGAATTGGGGTGCTACGGCGTGTCGTACATTCATTCGCCGAACATCGATCGGCTGGCGTCGACGGGGCGCATCTTTCTGCACAACTACGTGCAAGCCCCCACCTGCGGTGCGTCGCGATTTACCTTGCTGACCGGCCGCTACGGCGGCGCGAGCAACAACGCGATTTTTCAGCGGGCGGCGAAGATAAGGCAAGATCCCGATGCGGTGCCGCCGAGCATGCCCGCCTGGTTCCGAACGCACGGGTATACGACCGTCTCGATCGGGAAGGTCTCGCATCATCCGGGCGGGATGGGCGGCCCCGACTGGAACGATCCGAACGAGTTGGAAATGCCCTTCTCGTGGGATCGGCACTTGCTGCCCGCCGGTCCGTGGCAACATCCGCGCGGCTGGATGCATGGATTGGCCAACGGCGAAATCCGCGGCGACGCGAGCAAGATGGACGTCTTTCAGGCGGTCGACGGTCCCGACGCGATCTATCCCGACGGCGTCATGATCCCCGAGGCCCTCAAGCAACTCGAAGAATTGGCGCAAGACAACAAGCCGTTCTTCTTGGCGGTCGGCATTCTGCGACCTCATCTGCCGTTCGGCTGCCCCGCCAAGTATTACAAGCTGTACGAAAACGTCGACTTGCCGCCGATTCCGCATCCCGAGAAACCCGATTGGCGCACGACGTGGCACGGTTCCGGCGAGTTCATGAAGTATCACCGCTGGAATCGCGATCCGCGGACGGACACCGAATTCGCCGATCTCGTTCGCAAACACTATGCGGCATGCGTCAGTTACGCCGACGCGCAAGTGGGCCGCGTGCTCGAAACGCTGGAGAAGACCGGCGAAGCCGACAAGACGATCGTCGTCTTGTGGGGCGATCACGGTTGGCATTTGGGCGAGCACGCCATTTGGGGCAAGCACTCGTTGTTCGAAGAGTCGCTTCGCTCGCCGCTTATGATCCGGTATCCGGGCATTCCCAAGCCGGGTGAAAAGACCGAGGCCGTCGTCGAGACGCTGGATCTTTTCCCCACGTTGTGCGATTTGGCCGGGTTGCCGATGCCCGAGTTCGTCCACGGCGTTTCGCTGCGGCCGATCTTGGAAGACCCGAAGGCCGAAGGGCATCCGGCGGTCTCGTACCAGTCGGGCCGGGCCTCGTTGCGAACGGCACGTTATCACCTGGTTCTTTACAACGACGGATACGCCGAGTTGTACGACCACGCGACCGACCCCGGCGAGACGAAGAACATCGCCGAGGCCCATCCCGAGATCGTCAAAGAACTGGCCGACGTGCTCAACGCGCGGTTGGCACTTCGCGATTGAGCAACAGGGGTGTTGCCGACGGTCAGCGGGCGGGGTTCCACAAGACTTCGAGTCGCGGCGCCTTGTGATGGTACGGCTTGAGGAGGATGTCGAGGTCGCCGTCGCCGTCGAAGTCGCCGGTGCATCCTTCGTGGATGCCCTGACCGCGGCAAATGACGTGCTGCGTGAAGTTGCCCCGGCCGTCGCCGTAGAAGACCATCACCCGCGCGTCGTCGCCCGCTCCGGGATCGCCCATTTCGCCGATCAAGATATCAAGTTTTCCGTCGAGATTGAAATCGGCAACGTCGCATGTGTGTCCGTGATAGACCTGGGCCAACGGATGCCGGAGCCACCGACCGTCGCGGTATTCGTACCAGCACGCGGTACCGTCGGCGTCGCCGGGTGAGAAGACGAGTTCGCACCATCCGCCGGGGATGAGTTGCCCCGCGGCACACTGGGTGAAGCGCATGGCATCGTCGACCAAGTGGGCTTCGAGCCGGCCGTCGTCGGCGAGCGAGAACCAACGTCCGCCGCCGACCGGATCGAGGCGCCCGTCGCCGTCGACATCGACCGGCCGGGCCGGAAACCCTTCGAGTTCGGCACCGCTTCGCCACTCGAAAACGGTGCGATACGGCCACTTGTCGAGGGTTTGCGGTCGCTCGGGAATTTCAAACCAAAGAAGCCGCCGACCTCTTTGATTCCACGACAAAAGCTCGGCGCGGCCGTCGCCGTCGTAGTCGGCGATCGTTTGATCGTGATGCTTGGGGGCCT
>CAYVVR010000512.1:0-154 GCA_964454655.1 uncultured Planctomycetaceae bacterium
CCGCGTCTTGCAGCTTTCCCCAGGGCAAATCGATGGTCTCGGTGCCGGTATCGGTACGCAACAGCATGCCCGACAATCCGATATCGATCGCGTTGTCGACACCGTTGTTACCCGTCATGATGATGCGTCCGTCGACGCTGACCACGCCACCCGG
>CAYVVR010000512.1:164-3270 GCA_964454655.1 uncultured Planctomycetaceae bacterium
CGGGAATACCCAACGAGTCGTAAACGATGAAGTCCGTCACGGCGCTCTCGCCGACCGCGTCTTGCAGCTTTCCCCAGGGCAAATCGATGGTCTCGGTGCCGGTATCGGTCCGCAACAGCATGCCCGACAATCCGATATCGATCGCGTTGTCGACACCATTGTTGCCCGTCATGATGATGCGTCCGTCGACGCTGACCACGCCACCCGGCGACGTTGCCGGATCGGCCGGCGGATCGGGCGGCGGCGACAACGGAATCGGATTCACCGGGTCGTCCGAGGGTTTCTGGATCCCCAGCGAATCGCTCATGAAATCGATTAAATCTTGAACGGTGGTCGTGTCGGTAATCACCAGTTCCTTCGTGTCGAGCGTCCGATTGCCTTTCCGCCCGGTGAATTCCAACACCCCTTCCTGAAACACTTGTTTGTACACCGAGCCGTCGCGACTCAACACGTCGACCAACAGCGTCGACGGGATGATCTTCGGACCGTCGAGGTCGATTTCCGGTTGCGTGAGCAGTTCCGTATCCGACATATTGTCGACCAAGACCACGTTCGGATCGGTAACGCCGGAAATCTCGCCGATTCGGTGGTAACTCGAATCCGTCGGATCGAACCGATACACGTAGCGGTTGTTCCACTCGGCGGGATCGCCCGTCGGAATGTTCGAAATCACGACGCGCCCGTTCACCACGTTGATCGGGTCGCTGATCGGACTGGGCCGACTTTCGACGCCGTCTTTTTCGAACGTCACGTAATACGTGTAGTTTCCACTGAGCAACGTTTCGTCCAACGTCGGCCCCAGGGCGGCATCCGCCACGTCGTCGGTAAACGTGGCCGAACCCATCGGTGTCTCACCGACGTACTTGAACTCCGTATCGCCCAACGTCCGCCGGTAGATTCGCAGGTACGTGTAATCGCCGCTCGGATCGCTCGGGAGATTGTTCAGCGTGATCGTGTCGTCGCCCGGATTCGTGGTCACCGTGACGATGTCGGAGAAGCGGCTTTCACTCAACGCCGGCGGGTCGTTCGGCGGAGGCGGCACGTACTGGTTCGTCGCGAACACGATCCGGTATTCGTAGGTCGTACCGCCGACAAGCCCGCCGCCGGTCGTGCTTCCAACCCCCGCTGTAATCGACACGTCGGGTTCCGGGGCGTACCCGACCGAGGCTTTCGTCTCGGGCCGCGTGTACCGACCGTCGCCCAAGATACCCGTCTGAATCCGAGCGGCGGTCGTCGCCAGATCGCCGGTCGGCGACAACGTGCCTTCGAGGTAGACGTTCTCCGTCGCCTTCGCCACGGCTTCGGCACCCAACGGGATCTTGATCGGCACCAGCGTCGTTCGCTGCACTTCGAAGTTGTCGTCGATGCCGTACCCCAGCAACCGGTTTCCCGTCGTCGTCACCAACTCGTTTTCCGAGTTCATCTTGAAAATGCCGTTGCGGGTGTACAACACCTCGTTTTGCTGACCTTCGACGATGAAAAAGCCATCGCCTTGGATCGCCAGGTCCGTCGGGTTCGAGCTGATCTCGATCGTTCCCTGATTGAAGTTCGGCGTGATATCGGCAACCATCGTTCCCAATCCCTTTTGCCGAGGATTGGTACCGCCGGTATTGTCGGTCGGCTGCGAACCCAACGACAAGGTTTGCAAAAACTGCGTCGCAAACGTCGCTTCCGACGCCTTAAACCCCACCGTGTTCGCGTTCGCCAAGTTGTTGCCCACGACGTCGATCGTCGTCTCGGCTGCCGTCAATCCCGTCAACGCGGTCGTCAATGCCGATGCCAAACCCATGGTTCACACCCTCGATTCTCTCGAACACCGCAAAAAGTACCGTCTTGCGCGCGTTCTCGATACGACGTATTCTCTACTTCCTATTCTTTGTTTCGACTGCCCACGACGTGTTGCTTCATTTCTTCATCGAATCACGTAACGAAGCATCGCAGGGAGTCGGTCGTTCTCATCCCCCGGTTGTTTCTTTGCCGGCCTCTGCAATTTCCTCAGCGGTCAAATCCGACTGACCCGCGAGTATCTCGGCTAAATCGCTCCCTTCGGGATAGATTTCTCCCACATTTTTCATGGGAACCTTTTTATCACCGACAAACAAATACACCTTGTCGTTTTCGACGGCGATCCGATCAACAGCCCCCGTCACCTTTTCGCCGTCCTCCGTCATCCCCTGGATGATCTGACGCAAAAGCGACCCGGCCGAGGCCAATTCCTGTCCGCGTCCGAGCGCATCCAACGTATCGATGAGCTTCGTGTTCGAGGCAATTTCCCGGATCTGGTTGATTTGCGTCAACAACTGCGTGTTGTCCATCGGATTCAGCGGATCTTGGTTTTGCAACTCCGCGATCATCATATTCAAAAAATCTTGACTTTTGAGATCGTCGTAAGCGTCTTTGCCCGTCGGGTTTTGAGGCCCTAAATCGCCTTTAATACCAACTGCGGAAGTTTGCATGCCGCACCTCGTCAACACAAAACATGTTCGGTAGTTTCTATTTTCAATTACGCCAGCACGTCGAAGTCGGTCGCTTGTGGTCGCCGACTCGTGATTGTCGTATCAACGTGATCGTCACTTTCGCTTGCGCTCGCGATTCGCGCTCCGCCTCGATTCCAAGTCGGTGCCTGCCAGGTTTGCCGCTCGCCGGGCGTCTCCTGCCCTCCGTGATGCAAGCCGTTGCCCATTAGGTCGACATCGAATCGTTCAACACGAATATTCTGTTGGTCCAAGCGCTCGCGCAACGCCGGCAAGTGCTCGACAAGCAGCCGCCGCGCCGTCGAGGTTTCCGCCTCAAGCCTCGCGGTCAACACGCCGTTTCGAAGTTGCAACTCTAATCGCAAAGAGCCGAGTTCGGGCGGCCTCAACCGCATCCGAACGATGCCGTTCCGTTCGGCCGCAGCTTCAAAGGCCTGGGCCACGCGTCGCACGAACTTGGCCCGGTCGACGTGTACGGTCTGCGGTGCGTGCTCCTTGGTATTAGCCCCGCGGGCGGATGCGGCTTGGTTTTCGCCGGTCGAATCCGTGTTCGCCCGCAGGGTGTTGTCCAAAGCTGACTGCACATTCGTGTGAGCCGGCTGGACGTTCTCGTTCGCCGAACCCGTCGCCGC
>CAYVVR010000513.1:0-3268 GCA_964454655.1 uncultured Planctomycetaceae bacterium
CCCCCAAGACGACCACCGCAAGCACTCCGCCGAGTGTCGAGGCCCGAGGAGGCGACACCAACATTACATTCCGACCTACGTCCAATGGAACGGATTCGCCGCCCGAAGCTCGCAACACCACGGCACCGGCCGTTCGTGCTGCGCGTTTCGCTCGTACTAGTCGCCGTGAACATTCGAGATTCCCGGCCGTCGGCGCGAATTCGATCTCGTGTGTCTCATCGGCGTCGATGAGTTCTTTGCGAAACTCGTCTACGCGAGTCGCAACCGTCCATTCCGGCAACTTCGAGGCCTTCAGCAATCGGTCGCGTTCCAATTCGTTCAGCACTTGTCGGCCGTATCGTTTCAGCTCGGTCAGTAGCCCGCGATCGGACGTCGCCTTGTTTCGCTCTGCCCGCACAATCGCCACCGCGTCCGACAGACGAACCAACGTCGCTTCGGTCAAGTCGATTTCACGTTGCCCGACGGCGGAAATCGAAACCGCCTCGTCGGGCACCACGTAGACCGTCGCCGTGACCGGCTTCGCCAAACCGAACGACGGTATCGAACACTGCACGCGGGCCACCTGATCGTCGGCCGATTCCGCTCGGTCCACGCCGAGGGTTCCCCGATAGATCAAGTCGACCACGACGAGATGATGCGGCGCAACGGTCGGAAGAGACCACACGCCGTTTCCCGCGGGCACCGGCGAAACCGCCTCACCGTTTACCCACGCTCCCAAAAGCACGACCTCCGGCGGCAATTCCGTCAACAGCTCTCCTTCGTCGCCGGGGATCAACCTTGCGCGTGCCACCGCGCGAAACTGCGTATTTCTTTCGATGAAACACGCAACCTCCATGTCGACTCCCCGTGTTACGGTGGGGACGGTCGCTTGCCACACCTCCTGCCTGGAATCCGGCGGCAACTCATAGATCACGCCCGCGGCCTCAAGCCGGTAACGCTTCAACTCGACGGGCGACAGGCTTCTCCCTTCGATTTGCAAGGCCGCCAGACGCTGCGTCGTATTGCGGGCAGTGTTTTCCACCGCTACGCGATACGCGGCCAATCGTCCCCCGACGAGCCGAAGATCGGCAAGAGCCGACAAGAGGTCCGAACCGTCTTCGACTTCGACGGCGAAGCGTGCCTGCGAAGTGATCGGGAACATCGGTCGCAACATGACCGAATTCTGTTCCGGTCCCCTTTCTAGAGACCAGCTTGCCGGTTCTACCTTCCAATCATCCTCCAGCAGATCCGTCGATCGAATTCCCTCCAGCAAAACGGTGTCCACGATGCCGTCGTCGACATCCATCTCGAACCAGATGGTAATTCGACCGTCGGCATGCACGACGGCTGTTTCGGTATAGCCGAACTGCTGCCGATTCGCCTCCACTTGCAACGCCGGGCCGACTCGGGGCGATTTTGCATCCCATGCCGCAACGATGCGGCAGTCGGCGGGAATGTCGGCATCGGAAACCACCAACCTGTCTTCGACTGCGAAGTCACCGATATGCAAGAATCGCAATCGCGCCGAAGGCCGACGAGCCACGGTCAGGCGATACCCTTGTGATTCGCCGCTTTCGGCATACACCAGAGGAAGCTCGACCGACGGTCGACGGTCGATGTTCAAAATCCCACGCACGTCCACGGCTTCGATCGGAGCGGAAGGGCCTCCGCCGAAGACCGTCAACCTACCACTATCCGACTGCGCCCAGCGCAACGGACGAGACACCGTGTCGCTTACGGCTTCGACGGAAAGGATCTTCACCTCGCTCGGCACGACCAATCGACACAATTCCATGTGATCGAGAGGGGCCGAGAATCGCATGGTGTAGTGATACGCGATCGAATCGGTGCCGACGACTGTCGCCAACGATTCTCGAAATCGCTTCGTCGCCGCATTCGGGGTCAATTGAACACTCCAACGCGCCGTGCTTCGCGTCAAATCGACGACTTCGTCCGGCACGCCATTCGTGTTCCCCCATTCGGCAGTGAATCCCGACACCGTCAACGGGCGAGTATCGCCCGTTAACGCGGAAACATGGTGAATCTCCGGCGAGTAGGATACTGCCAACCAACGTCGACTCACGTCCCCCTCGGGGATCAAGATCACCGGAACGGTCATGCGGCCGAACCCTTCCGCGTCTTGCCAAACGAAGGAAGCGGCTACGTCCGTCCGATCGGTCACGTCTTCTTCGAATTCGAATCGAACAACCCGGGTCTTCGCCGCCACGTCCGCCGTTTCGACGCGAACCCCCGACCGGCTCGACTCCACCAACGTCAATCGCGGGTCGGTCAACACGACAAACTCGGACACCCTTCCACGAATCACGCGCAGATTCCAACGCACATCGACCCGAACGTTGCTCGGCGCCACGTGCAACCACATCAATTGGCGAACGTCGACGACCGGGCCTTCGGCCGTCGCCAAAGGTGTCGTGCGCCATCGCATTCGCAGACGATCGGTATTGCCTAAGTGCACGATCCACTGAAGGGCTTCTTCATCGAATTCGGCGCCGCCCAGCGCGGAAGGAAATTCGACAACCGGTCCGTCGGAAGGTACGTTGAGCGTCAACACGGCAAAAGGCGCACGCGGAACGGGGATTTCACAATCGGTCGCGGTAACGCCCCGTTGTAAGATCGGAGAAAATACCGCATCCAATCGATACGTGCCGGCGCGGGCGACATGGAACCGCAACGTCCCTTCCGTTTCCGACCACTCGACGGCCAGTGGTGTGCCGTCCAACAAAACCTGATCCGGATCCAACGGTGCATCGGCCGCGCCCGCGTCAAGCACGACATCCGTTTCGTCTTCGGGAACGTAGATCACCCAGCGGGCGTATAGGTTGTCGAGACGATACGCATCCGGCCCCAATCCGCGGCGCAGATCGGCCCGATACTCGGCACGGGTGACGAGCACTCGATTCCAACGTTCGACGGGCGGCGTGGCCGCTCGATGGAGTAGTTGATAGAGCGTTTCGGGCACTTGCACTTCGCCGGTCGGTCGGCCGTCCGCCCCGACGGGAACAATCACGCGATACGCCGAATCTTTTAGCGTTCCGGTTTCTTCCGCAGAAATCGATTTACCCGCGACGAAAATCGTGGTCGTCGCGACGAACACCAACACCCCTTTCAAGACAACGGTCGACTTGACATTTTCCAAGTCGGCAGGCGTCTGCGGATCGACACGGACCGTCTTCGCACGCACCGCTTGAAGCCAAGCCGCTCCCAACGCGGCCAATATGCCCAACAAAATTCCCGATACAGGCACGGTGGCGATCGGGGGTACGACACA
>CAYVVR010000514.1:0-3246 GCA_964454655.1 uncultured Planctomycetaceae bacterium
CACGACCGGCTGATCGTACGTCCGGTCGACGATTCGGTCGTGTTGCCCGACGATCGACCGCCGGGGATGCGGATGGTCCGCCGTGCCCGCGGATACGCACCCGAGCCGTTGCGAACGCGCCGTCGGTTGCCCGTCATCTTGGCGGTCGGAGGCCATTTGAAGAACACGGTCGCCCTGTCGATCGACGATCGCATCATCGTCGGATCGCACGTGGGCGATCTGGACAATCCGCCGGCGGTGGCCGTTCATCGGCGCGTGGTCGACGATTTGTTGCGATTCTTTCGTCGTGCGCCGGCTTGTATTGCGTGCGATTTGCATCCCGACTACGCTTCGACGCGGGTGGCCGAAGATTTGGCCGACCGGTTCGGCGTGCCGTTGGTGCGCGTGCAACATCACGAGGCACACCTGGCCGCCGTGTTGGCCGAGGCGGAGCATCTCGACAAGGCCTTGCCGCCGTTACCGGTCTTGGGCGTGTCGTGGGACGGCACCGGCTACGGACGCGACGGAACGGTATGGGGCGGCGAGTTCTTCTTGTTCGACGGCGAGACGATTCGTCGCGTGGGGCACTTGCGGCGATTTCGGCTTCCCGGGGGCGACAAGGCCGTCCGCGAACCGCGGCGATCGGCACTCGGTGTGTTCTACGAACTGGAAGGTGAGGGCGCGCTTTCCGTGCCGGGGGTCGAATTCAACGACGACGAAGGCCGCTTACTCTTGCAGGCGCTGTCGCGCGGAATCGCCTCGCCGCAGTGCAGCAGCATGGGACGGCTGTTCGATGCCGTTGCGGCCGTGTGCGGCTTTCGCGGAAGCGTGGGCTTCGAAGGCCGAGCCGCCATGTTCCTGGAGTTCGCCGCCGAGCGATTCCTCGAAACGACCGGAAGCACATCGGGCCGGGTGCCGTTCGTCGAGCCGTGTCATCTGGTCGGCGACGAGCCGGTCGTCGTCGATTGGGAACCGCTGGTTCGTTCTCTGGCCGAAGGGATTCGTGGCGGACTGTCGACGGAACAAGCGGCGTTCGGGTTCCATGCCGCGTTGGCCGACGTCGTCGTTCGAATGGCCGATCGTTTCGACGTGCCGACGGTCGCACTGGGCGGCGGATGTTTCTTCAATCGCGTTTTGGTGGGGCAAATTCGACGCCGGGTACAAGGGCGTCGTGTGCTCGTCGGCAGCGTGTTGCCCAGCGGCGACGGGGCCATTTCGGTCGGGCAATTGTGGGTGGCGGCACGCCGGCTTTCGCAAATGCAATCCGTCGATCATGCCGTCGATTGACCACGCCCCGCTGCCGGAATCGCCCGGCGGGTTGTCGCCCGACGTCGAGGATAGTACCCTCGGCGAAAGCGAACCAAAGGCATCGGCCGCGATCCACCACACGCGAACGAACCTTACAGCGATTCGAGGACAACCGTGAGCGACAAGAGAAAAAGCGGCAAGCTGGCGTTGCACTGGAAGATACTCATCGGGCTGTTGCTCGGTGCGGCGTTGGGGCTTGCGGCCAACCGAATGGCCGCCCGGGACGTGGTACCCGGCGTGGCCGATCCGCTCGACGTCGATGCCAACGGCGTGCACGACACGTTGGATTGGGTCGTGCTGCAAGTGACCGACCCGGCAGGGCGGGTGTTCTTGCGATTGATTTTCATGATCGTGTTGCCGTTGGTTTTTTCCGCCCTCACGTTGGGAGCGGTCGAAATCGGCGACGTCCGTCAACTGGGAAAACTGGGCTTCCAAACCCTGTGGTTTACGTTGGGGTTTTCCTTGATGGCGGTCGTCTTGGGCATTTTTCTCGTCGATACGATTCGCCCGGGCGAAATGCTGCCCGAAAAGCAACGCGAAGCGATCTTGGAACAGTATACCGCCGGCGCCGAGCAGAACATTGCGAGGGCCAAACAGGCCAAGCCGCTGAAAGATATTCTCCTCGACATCATTCCCGAAAACCCGCTGCAAGAGGCCGTCGGTGCCCTCGACGCCTCGAGCAAGGGAAACGGCATGCTGGCGGTCATGTTTTTCGCCTTGATGTTCGGGGTCGCCTTGGCGATCGCAGGCGACCGCGCCAAAACGCTCACCGGTTGCATCGAGGGATTGTACGAAGTGTCGATGGTGATCATCGACTTCGCCATGCGGCTGGCACCGTACGGCGTGGCGCTGTTGATGTTCGGGGTGACGGCGAGGTTGGGTGTCTCGATTTTCGTGCCGTTGGCCGGGTTGATCGCCACCGTGATGGGCGGATTGGCGATTCAAGTGGTCGTGTATTCGGTCGTCTTATGGCTTTTCGGCGGAACCCGGCCGTGGCGGTTCTTCAGCGCCGTGTCGGAGACGATGTTGGTGGCCTTCGGTACGTCGTCGTCCAACGCAACGTTGCCGGTCGCCTTGCAAACCGCCGATGAGAAATTGCACTTGCCCAAGAAGATCTCGCGCTTCGTGTTGACGATCGGCGCCACCGGCAATCAGAACGGAACGGCGCTTTACGAGGGCGTCGTCGTCTTGTTTCTGGCCCAGGTGTTCGGCGTCGAACTGACGTTGACGCAGCAGATCATCGTGGTGTTGATGTCGGTCTTGGCGGGCGTGGGAACCGCGGGCGTGCCGGGCGGTTCGCTGCCGCTGATCGTCGTCGTCTTGCAGTCGGTCGGCGTGCCCGGCGAGGGGATCGGCATCATTCTGGGGATCGACCGTTTGCTCGACATGTCGCGGACGGTCGTCAACGTGACCGGCGATCTGGCCATCGCCAATTGTGTCGCCGCCTTGCAGGAACGTCGCCGACCGACGGAGACGGCGCCGGCAAGCGAACAGTCGGAAGACGACGACAAGGCAACGCCTTGACCGACGGCGTGCGGTACGAACTGCGGTCTTCGGCAACGGGGGTGTTGCCGACTCTCAGCGGACGACATCGGCTTCGATCTTGTAGGCGACACCGCCGAATTGGGACTCGGTCGGCTCGGGATGCACGTAGAACTTGCCGCCTACGCCGATCTTTTGCGTCGAATAGTCGAGTTCCAAGTCGTGGGTCAACTCGACTTCGATCATCTGCGTCGGTTTGAGCCCCTGTTGGCAAAACTTGCAGTGACTTACCGAGCCGACGAGGATGAAATTCTTGATGCGGGTACGGCGGTCGGTGGGCACCATGTAGCCCCACACGAAGACTTTCTTGTTCTCGTCGCCGAGTTGCTTGGCCTTTTCGGGAATGCGTTGGTACGGATCGTCGGGGGCCGGTTGTAGTTCGGCGAAGGTGATCAGTTCGTACCCCGGCGGCGCATT
>CAYVVR010000515.1:0-3244 GCA_964454655.1 uncultured Planctomycetaceae bacterium
CTGGCGTATTTCGGGGCGTTGGCGACTTATCGGGTTGCCGGTGCTCTGTGGGGATGACAACGGCAACGCCCTATGAAACGTGGAGGTGCCGCCATGTACGCGGCTTGGCAAGATTGGCTGGTCATCGGGATCGTCGCGGTTGCGGGCATCTATCTGGTGCGACGTCTGTTCCTTCCGAAACGAAAACCGGGCGCCGCCTGCTGCTCCGGATGCGAGAATTGTCCTGCCGTGGGGACTCGGTTGATTCCGCTCGGCCTTTCAGGCGACGCATTGGGCGGTCGGTCCCATTCGTCGGGTGACGAGCGCGAATGCGAAACGAGCGACGTCACGCCCGCTTCGTGATTCTGCGATCGTGGCGCCATTGGAATACGTGGGTTGCTGCCGTGCGTGACGGGCTGTCGGATCACACGTTCTCGGGCGTCGGATGAATCCACGGTTCCCGATAGGGACGGGCCATTCGGGCATTCGCCTCTTCATCGCCGACGACCTGTTGCCGTTCGGCATCCCACGTGAGCGAACGGCCAAGTTCCAGCGACAAGTTGGCCAGAATACAACTTGCGCTCGATATGAAGCCTTCTTCGATGTCGGCCACCGGTCGACCGCGTGTCGCCACGTTGTCCAGGAAATTGCGAATATGACGCCGCATCGCCGGGGCGACGTGTTTTTCCAAGTCCTTTTCGGTCTTGTCTTCGGGGTATTCTTCCAGCTCGTACAGCACGTCGCCGTGTAGCGGCTTCCCGTTTCCGTACGGCTGGAAATCGTACCGATGGACGCTGATCTTGAGGGTTCCCTTCTCGCCGTACAACGTGGCACCCCAAGGGTAATCGGGATCGACCGGATGTCCCCACGTGCGATGTTGCCAGACGGCCGTCAGGTCGTCGAACTCGAAGACGGCGGTCTGCGTGTCGGGAACATTGGCAATGCTCGTCTTGTCCACGAAGATGCCGCCCTGGGAAGAGATTCGCTTCGGCCATTTCAAATCGAGCATCCAGCGAACCGTATCGAGCATGTGAATGCACATATCGCCTAGGATGCCGTTTCCGTACTCCTTGAAGGAACGCCACCGACGCGGATGAATGAGTTCGTTGTACGGACGAAGGGGCGCCGGTCCGGTCCACATGTCCCAATCGAGGTGGGGTGGAGGGGGAGAATTCGGCGGATTCCCACGTACTCGCATGTGGTAGTAGCAGTACATTTCGACGTGGCCGACCTTGCCGAGCAAACCTTCGCGGATTACGCGGTCGCGGGCTTCGATCAAGTGCGGGGTACTTCGTCGCTGGGTGTTTACCTGGACGACGCGTTTGTACTTTCTCGCCGCCGCCAGCATTGCCTGGCCTTCGACGACGTCGACGCTGATGGGCTTTTCTTCGTAGACGTCGGCGCCCGACTTGACCGCCTCGATCATCGCCAAGGCATGCCAATGATCGGGAGTGGAGACGAGGACGATTTCCGGTTGTTGTTCGGCCAGCATTTGCCGGAAATCGTGATAGGCCGGAGGACGCTTGCCCGACTTCTGACGCGAGGCGACCAATTCGACAGCGTCATTGAGCATGTTGCGGTCCACGTCGCAAAGTCCGACGACCTCGACCGGTGCGACCTGGATAAACCGCAATAGCGCGCTCTTGCCGTACCAGCCGGACCCGATCAAAGCTACGCGCTTGACCGGCTCGGCGGACCACGCCGTACCAATCCCGCGGAGCATCGAAACACCGGCAAGACCGGCAGCCGCCGATTTGAGGAATTGACGTCGCTTCATGGGACTCGTCCTCCTGGCTGATCGAGACGAAACCCCGACTTGCCGGTCGACGACACGGAAAGTCGGGGCTTGTACCGGGCCATGCGCTTGATTCGGTTACTTCAATTCACGGATCTTGAGGTTCCGGAAGTAGATCGGTGCGCCCGCATGTTTCCCTTGGAAGCCGATGCGACCTTTCAACGGCAGCTCGGCGACCGGTCGATTGAGCCACGGCGGAATCTCGCTGCCGTCGGGATTCGTCTTGGCCGAGGTCCATTTTCGCATATCCATCATCGTGACCAGTTCGCCGTTGAGAACGACGTAGATGAGGCTACCTTTGCAGGTGATCGTCATCCGGTTCCATTCTCCGGGTTTCTTGACGGCCGACTTTTTCGGGGCCAAGTGCCCGAAGATCGCGGCACAGTGCCACGTTGCCGGGGCGTTGGCCCATTTTTCGGCGTAGTCGTCGGCAATCTGGATTTCGACCGAGTTCGGAATCCAATTTTTGATGTCGCTGCAATGGACGATCACGCCGCTGTTGGTGCCCTCGGCGGTTTTGAACTCGAGGTCCAGCACGAAATCTTCGTATTCGCGGCTCGTCCAAATGGCCTCGTCTTTGGTAGCGGTCAAGATTCCGTCGTCGAACGACCAGACGCCTTCCGGATAGATCGCGTTGGAAAGATCGGTTGCAAACACGTCATCCCAATTGCTACTGTCGGGATGCCCCTTCGGCACTTCGGCGGACCACGCCGACATTCCAAACACCAGACAGAGCACGAGGGAAGCAAACGCCAAGTAACGACTCATGGACAACACCCTTCGGTAAAAGACCCAATTCAACTTTCGACCCGGCAGGCGGTTCGCCGCGGTCGCAACCCCCAACGTGTATCCGCTTCGACGAAGCAAGGGCGGACGACTTCTTGAGCAAGATAATCTGCGGCATACCGAGACGCAACCTGTCGCGAATTGCGCATACCGAGAATAACGGGCGCTACGCAATACGGCGGCAACACCGGCGTTGCCGAGGGCTCGCGATACCATGCGGGGCTGTCAGGTTTCCGGCTTGGCGATTCGGTAGATGTGCACTTCGAGTCCTTGGAACTCGTCCTCGAAGCGGCCGCTTCGACACGGGAGGGTTCGGGATTCGTCGACAACTTCGACCGTCGATGACTCGTCGACCTGAAGCGGTGCCGGTAGCTGAAAGCGCACCGTCGTCGCGCGGTCGCGGCGATCGTAGTTGACGGCGAATACGAACCAATCGGTCGAGGTTTCGGTGGCCGACACGGCGACGCGCGTATCGTCCTCGGGGCGTGCGACCACCCCGACAAGCGGCCGAGCCGTCAGGGCGTCGGTCAGCCGCGTGATTTGCGAATTGATTTCGGCGAGTGCTCGCTGGTTTTCCGGAGGAACACCGAACGGTTTGTACGAAGGTTGCCACACGTGCGTGAAGTATCCGATCGCCCGCGCGCCGTTGCAGAGGGCCATCCAGACCTCGGCACGGATATGTCG
>CAYVVR010000516.1:0-3242 GCA_964454655.1 uncultured Planctomycetaceae bacterium
TCGGTCGTCATCTTCAAGTCTTGCTCGTTCTTCCAATACTGGAAGCCGAAGTCCAGGATCGCCAGCACGAACAGCGCGATCCCGACGCGGATCGTCGTCCACACCAACAAATCGGCAATGAACGAAGCGATTTCGCTGGGATACAAGGCGGCCACGTTCAAAACCGACTCGAATTGCGATGCCAAAAACACTCCCGCCACCGAGGCGACGACCAACAACTTGAAGATGCCGAACCCCAGTCGCACGACGTTCGACAGTGAGAACAGTCTTTCCAGCCCCTTGATCGGATTCACGCGGTTCAAGTCGGGAACCAGCCGATCGGGCAAGAACAAAAAGCCCATTTGCAGCAGATTCGTCACCACGCCTGCAAGAAAGACGACGATAAAGATCGGCGCCACGGCGAGGGCCGTATCCCATGCGATTTGATGCACGAACCGCACGATCGTCCCGAAATCGGCGGCGACCATCGTCGGCCCGCCCAATTGATGTCGCGTGAAATCGGTCAGCAGCTTGACGAACCGTTCTCCCGCCACCAAAACGGCAACCGCGCCCGCCAAGAGAATCACCGCCGACGTCAAGTCTTGGCTGCGCGCGACTTGCCCTTGTTCGCGGGCTTTCCGCCTGCGATGCGGGGTCGGATCATGGGATCGCTCGCCGTTTTGCTCGGGCATCGATTCGTATCAGTCGATGGAAGGAAGCGGCCGACCGTTCGGCGAAATCAGCTCAATGCCGTGGTCGTGTACCGAATTTGCTCGATAAGTCGATCCAAGGCCACTTCGAGGTGTTCTTGGAACACGATGGCGACGATGCCGACGGTGATCAGCAACCCGGCGAACGTCAACATCGCATTCAAGCCGAACCCGACGGCCAAGATATTCAACTGCGGAACGGTTCGACTGATCAAGCCCAAAACCAAGATCGCCACCAACAACGCGGTAACCACCGGAGCCGACGCCCGTACGCCCAAGACAAAACTTTCCGCCAGCAAAGACAGCAATACCTCGGGGGCTCGAACGGGAAGCAGCCCGGCCCCCGGTGCCGCAATGTCGAAGCTCGTCAACAATCCGTCGAGCAAAATTCGATGGCCGCCCAAAACCACGAAGATTGCCAGCCCCATCAGCGAGAACAAGCGGCTGAACAGCGGAACGTTGTTGCCGGAGCTCGGATCGAACGTGTCTGCCAGCATCATCCCGCCGATCCTCGCCACCAATTCACCCGCCAACTCGATCCCGCCGACCAGCACCACAACCCCGAACCCCAACACGAACCCGATGGCAACCTCGGCGGCAATCCAAATAAGGAACACGACGACGTTTCCCGGATCCGGGATATCGACGGCCCACAAGCCGGGCATCACCAACGCGGCGACGGCAAACGACAGCAACGCCCGAATCCGCATCGGAATGTCGTTCGTACCGTAGATCGGCGCGACCATGAACAGACCGCTCACGCGGGCGAATACCAGCGCGAAAAGAATCAGTTTTTCGGCGGGTATCTGCGTCAACCAATCCATGGCACCCGAATCCGATCATCCGACGCAATGCATCATTCCAGCGGCACCACTACAACATCGCCGGAATGTTCGCGATTACTTCGTGGGAATACTCCAAGAGCTGAATGAGCACCCAAGGCAGAGTGATCATCAGCACGATCGCCATCACGACGATCTTGGGCACGAAGGCGACCGTCTGCTCTTGGATTTGCGTCAGCGCTTGCAGAAAGCCGATCACCAAGCCGACCAGCATCCCGGCCACCAGCACCGGTGCACTGATCAGCAAGGCAACCCAAAGCGCCTGACGCACCATTTCAACTGCATCCGTTGCATCCATCGCAATTTCTCGGCTTTGGTATCGGCGGCGTCACGACACACCACGGGCGCACGGCGACGCTACGTGATCCCTTGAAAGCTTTGCATCAACATTTCGACGACCAGGTGCCAACCGTCGAGCAGCACGAACAGCAATAGCTTGAACGGCAACGACACCATCACCGGCGGCACCATCAACATCCCCATCGACACCATAACGCTGGCGACGACCATGTCGATGATCAAGAACGGCAAGTAGATTTGAAAGCCGATCAGGAACGCCGTTTTCAGCTCGCTGAGCATGAAGGCGGGAACGATCACCGACAACGGCACCTCGTCGTACGTCTCCGGCTCTTGGTCATACGACGAATGTTCGAGGAACAGCCACACGTCGTCGCTGTTGCCGCAGCGTTCGATCTGGGCACTCATGAACCGGTGAATCGGGCGGCTTCCCAACTCCCACGCTTCTTCCAACGTGATCTCCCGATTCGTATACGGCCGGATCGAGTCGGAATAGACCTCCTTCCAGACGGGCATCATGATGAAGACGGTCATGAACAATGCCAACCCCGTGATCACCTGACTGGGCGGCAGATTTTGCGTTCCCAACGCTTGTCGCACGAACCCCAAGACGACGATGATCCGAATGAAACTCGTCGTCATCAACAGAATCGCCGGCGCCAAGCTCAGCACCGTCAACAACAGCATCACTTGAAGCGTCGACGACAGTCCCTCGGGACTCGTCCACGCTTTCGGACCGCCCGACAGCCCCTCCGGAAGCTCAAGCGAAATCGGGCGATTGGAAACGTTGTCGGAAGACGATTCGCTGCCGATCTGCTGTGCGAACGACTGTGGAACGACCAGGTACCACAGGCCGACCGCCAGCGCGCAGGCGAACAACAGCCGTGCCGTCGTCTGCTTGCGATCATTTGTTTGCCGGCCCATGTTCGACGCCTCCTTGCGTCGTTCCCTCTTTCCCGAAACGCGCCGCCGTCACGTGGGCATCACAAATCGCCGACGGCTCCCTGCGCGTACTGGCCAAGCAGCGTCTCGAACGTCTTCGTCGAGCTGTTACCGTGCATTCGCGCACACAATCCGGCTAGATGATCCACCTCTTGCGGATCGGTGATTTCGGTCAATGGTTCGGCCGTTCCGTCACCGACGGCCACCAGCACCAGCTTGCGTCCACATCGAACCAGAATCAGTCGCTGCTTGCCGACGAACGGTGCCTGGCCCAACACCTCAACCGCGTCGGCAGGCAGTTTTGCGGCCGTTTTCGGCCCGGCTTTGCGTAACAACCAAGCGAACACGAAAAACAATCCCAACACGAAGGCGACCGCCCCCATCGTCGTGATCGTGGTTTTCAACCCCGATCGAACAGAGGGCGCCGAGAGCCGTTCGCCACCGGCGCCTTGGCGCGGACGCAGCGGCAACG
>CAYVVR010000517.1:0-3239 GCA_964454655.1 uncultured Planctomycetaceae bacterium
GTGTGCGCCTCGACGCCACACTCCCGTCGGGAAACGGTCCGTCTCGAGGGAGGTTTCCATTGAAACGACGCACGTTCAATTGGGCCGTTTTGTGTGGTGCCGCAGCGGCAGGAGCCGGCGGCTGGACGACCGCCGAACGCAGTTTCGCGCTGCAAAGCGCCGAAGAACCGGCGGAACAGTGGCTTGCCAAGGTCGCACCGCGTCCGCCGATGGGATGGAATAGCTACGACGCCTACGACTGCCGAATCAACGAACAAGAGTTCCGCGCAACGGTCGATTTCATGGCGGAACACTTGCTCCCGCACGGCTGGGAGTACGCCGTCATCGACTTCATTTGGTTCAACCCGGCTCCCGGCGCGCATCCACTTCCCGGACATCGGTTCGGGCATCCTGATGTCCGCCTCGACGAAAACGGCCGTCCGATCGACCGTTTGGCAATGGATCAATACGGGCGTCTGCTGCCGGCCGTCGAACGTTTTCCTTCGGCCGCCGACGGTAAAGGCTTCAAACCGTTGGCCGACTACGTTCACGGCAAAGGCATGAAATTCGGCATTCACATCATGCGGGGAATTCCTCGCCAGGCCTATTTCGACAACACCCCGATTCTGGGCACGAATCTGCGTGCACGCGACATCGCCGAACCTTGGGACACCTGTCGCTGGTGCAACAATATGTTCGGGGTCGACACCACCAAGCCCGGAGCCCAAGAGTACTACGACTCGCTCTTTCAGTTGTACGCCGAATGGGGCGTCGATTTCGTCAAGGCCGACGACATGATGTTTCCCGTGTATCACAAGGGAGAAATCGAGGCGATGCACAAGGCGATCCGCAAGTGCGGACGGCCCATCGTGCTCAGTCTTTCGTGCGGCGAGGCTCCACTCGGACACGCGCATCACGTATCGCGTCATGCGAACATGTGGCGGATTTCGGCCGACTTCTGGGACAATTGGGAATCGCTACGGCATAACTTCGACCTGTTGAACGCGTGGTCGCCGTTCATTGCACCGGGCCGTTGGCCCGATGCCGACATGCTGCCGATCGGACACCTTTCCCTCGGCGGCCGTCCTCACGGTCCCGATCGCCAGTCGCAATTCACCTGGCCCGAACATTACACGTTGATGAGCCTTTGGTGCATCGCCCGCTCGCCGCTGATGATGGGCGGCGACCTGTTGACCTCGTCCGAAAAGTCGCTGTCGTTCTTGAAAAACGACGAAGTATTGGCCGTCAATCGAAACAGTGTCGACAATCGACAGGTCATCAAAGAGCGAAACAAAGTCATCTGGATCGCCACCGATCCCGAGACGGGCGACCGCTATCTCGGGCTTTTCAACATCGGGGAAACCGAAGCCTGGATCCAGTTCGAGTTCGAGTACGAAATGCTCCGCAGCCGGTTCAAGATTCGCGACTTGTGGGCGCATAAGGATCTCGGCGTGTACGAAAAGACGTTCGCCGCCAAACTACCGTCGCACGGTGCCGGGCTCTACCGCATGACGAAGGTTTCAACGTAAACCGGAAACCATCATCTTTGCCGATCAAACACCGACGGCGAGCCCGCTTCGCGCGAGCTCGCCGTTTTGCTCGACCGGTGGACGCTTGTCTCGTCGCCACAGTGATCAGTAGTCGTACCACAGCGCCAGACCGAGTTTTTCTTCATACTGGTCGTAGAACTCGAACTGCTCGCTTTGGCCGACGAAATACTGCATTCCCATCCGGAACATGTGGCCGGCAGGGGCAAGCCACATCCAGCCCGTCTGCACGACGAGGTTGCCGCCGAAATCGACTTCCTCGCGAAGATGGGACCCCACCGCCACAAAGGGAGCCCCCAAGGCATCCCCCGGCACGGCGGGCGTGTACTCAGCGCCGAATTGAAATTCCCACGGCTTCGAACCGCCGTCGGAGCTGAACGCCCAACCCATTTCGGCGTATAGCCTCAGCTCATTGATCGGATACCACGACTCGCCCAACACGAGCACGTCGCGCGAATAATTCAGTCGCCGCGTTCCGGGAAAGCGCAGCAAGAACTCGTCCCCCAAGTGGGAGCTCAAATGATAGTAGGCGAACTTGGTTTGCCACTGCCGGGTTCCGAAGGTGATCGGAATGCCGAACCGAAAATCGGCCGAGATGACGTCGTTTTCGTGTTCCATATCGAGCCGCGGCAACCCGGCCCCCTCGATGTCGACCTGGAAACCCTCCGGCCGGAAACTGTCGCCGGTACCGTATCGAAAGATCCCGACGCGCCCCCCCAAGGCGATGTCCCACATCCAGCCCCAATCGCGCTCGTGCATCCATTGGGAGGCAAATCGAGACTCTTTAACCCCGGCAAGATACGAACGATAGATAAGGCCATCGGGCAAAACTTGCCAATAATACGGGTTCCTCCCCTTAGCTGGAAACGCGTCGTAGGGCGCTGCGTCCTCGACAAACACCTCGTACGAAACGCGCTCGACTTCGTTCCGACCCGTCGGCTCTCGCAGGAATCCGGACGACGGTGGCAAATCAGTTTCCAAATCGACCGTCATTCGGTCGGCCAAAAAAGCGAGCGACCGCCGGGTTTGCTCTCGCAAGCGTTGGACGCGCGGCCCTTGAAAGCCTTGCAACCCCCGAAAGCTGCTTTCACTGCGACCAAACCATTCGCTAGCTGCCCCAATGGACGGGGCAACACCGATGAGCACTACCGCCATGAGCGCACCGAGCAGCGGCAGCCCCACCGCTCGTCGGAAGCGACGCGTGGCCTCATGCGCCCCCCTTGATGGGCTATTCGTTTGGATGACATCGATCACGGTTCATGTCCTTGCATATCAAGCGGTCCGGCGGCGCGCACCGATGTCCCCTTGGTGCCCCTTTCGAATCTTTTATCGGCAGAAAGCGGCGATTTGCGGACGATTTGTTCGTCTGTTTCGTGAAACGCCGTTCTCGCGGCATAGCCGCCCGCAGTCCCTGGCGTTTCTGATGCTCATCCCTTGCCGACCGTTACAACCGCCCAACTTGTGAGGCGTTCTGACTTCGGCTAGACTTTCGCTTTTCACAGCCCGCAAAACAGGCCACAAATAGATACATTGCAAAAGCTGGAGAAGGTAGAAAATGGAAAGAACCCTGGTTCTCTTGAAACCCGACTGTGTTCAGCGACGCTTGGTGGGGCGTATTCTCACGAGATTCGAAGACAAAGGGTTGAACATCGTCGCGATGAAGCTCATGCGTGTGACGCCCGAATTGGCGAAACGTCACTACGCGGAACATGT
>CAYVVR010000518.1:0-3236 GCA_964454655.1 uncultured Planctomycetaceae bacterium
CGCCGATTCCGTGCACGCTGAACCGAATCGCCTGGGTCGCCTTGATGGCGGCCGTCGTCGTCGGCCAAGGTCGGAGGCTACGATGCGGCGGATTGGCTTACTTGCGGCGTCTTCGCACCGCCGACGGCGTGTTGATCGCCTTTCTCGCGGTGCTGTTCGTTTCGGCGGCAATACAACCGGCCGACACGCGCATGGAAGCATTGGCCCGCTGGTTGTTTTTCTACGTCCTTCCCGGCGGACTATACTGGGCGGCGGCTTCCGGTCGAATAACCCCCGCGTCGAAACGCTGGATCGACGTCGTAACCGTCGGATTCGGCGTATATCTCGGCATCACGGCCGTGTTCGAGGTGGCCGGTCTTTCGACGTTCGTGTTTCCCCGGTACATCGCTTCGAGCGTCTACGAAGAATTCTTCGGTCGGGCACGCGGGCCGCTGTTGAATCCGGTCGGCAACGGTTTGCTGCTTACGTGGGCGGGGGCGACCGCCTGGACGATGCGGCGGCGCGAGCGAACCGTTCGAGAAGCACTCGTGTGGGCGGCGATGGGCATCATTGCCGTCGGCCTTTTCGCCACGCTCACGCGAAGTGTGTGGCTGGGCGCGGCGGCCGTCGCCGTCGTGTGGTTCGCCGTCGAGGGAAAACAACGCGGGCGGGCGATTCTCGCGGCCGCAGGCTGCCTGGCCGTCATCCTGGTCGCTCTCGGGTTTCACAAATCCCTTTTGTCGTTCAAGCGGGACCGTAATCTCAGCGCCGCCGACGCCGCCAAGTCGGTCGAACTGCGACCTGTGTTGGCCTGGATGGCCCTTCGCGTGTTCAGCGATCATCCTCTGACGGGCATCGGACTCGCCCGCTACGACGTCGCGAAATTCGACTACCTCGGCGACCGGAACAGTCCTTTTCCTCCGGCGATGGCCGAGCCGTACACGCAACACAACGTCTTCTTGTCGTTGCTGGTCGAAACAGGCGTCGTCGGACTGGGACTGTTCGTGCTGTTCCTGGCGATCTGCTTTCGGGAAGCCTGGGAGACTTGGAAAAGCCGGGCCTCCCCGCCCGCTCTTCGGGCATGGAGTTTTGTCGCCTGGAGCCTCATTTTGGCCTACGCGATCAACGGCATGTTTCACGACGTCGGCATCATCCCCCAGGTCAATTGCCTGTTGCTGACCGTTCTGGGGTGCCGCCGAGGCCTTTCGGCCGCAGTCGGGCAACCACCGACCTGAATGCGGCCCGGCGAGCAACCCGGCTGAAACATCGCCCCCGGTGTGTCTACCGTGGGTCTGTTCCAACCAATTCGACTAGGCTACGATAGTAGTCGGTTGGGGCTCATCCCGTTTGCGGCGGGGGTCGTCTATCCCCGGAGGTGTCGTTCGATCACCCCTTGTTGGAAGCAGTTCTGCATGATTCCCAGTATCTTACGGACGATATTGGTGCTCATCGCCAGACTGCTCAGCGGTGCGACCGTTCGGTGGGTGGATTGTCAGCCCGATACGTGCCAACGCATCTACTTTGCGAATCATACGAGCCACTTGGATGCCGTGGCGATCTGGGCTTCGCTACCCCCCAGCGTGCGAGCGGTCACGCGGCCGGTCGCCGCAAAAGACTATTGGACGGCAGGGCCGATTCGGCGTTACCTTTCGGCCAAGGTGTTCAACGCGCTGTTGATCGACCGCCGAGACATCAAAGTCAAGCACAATCCCTTACGGTTGATGTTGGAAGAAATCGGCGACACGTACTCGCTGATCGTCTTCCCCGAGGGCGGGCGCAGCGACGGAACCGATGTCGGCGAGTTCAAGAGCGGCCTGTATCACCTAGCGAAACGACGACCGGATCTGGAACTGATTCCGATCTACATTGACAATATGTACCGGATTTTGCCCCGGGGCGAGGTGTTTCCCGTCCCCTTGCTCAGCCGCGTGACTTTCGGGCCGCCGATGTGGCTCGAAAAGGGCGAGACCAAGGAGCATTTCCTCCGCCGCGCCCGCGATGCCGTGGTTCGCTTGAAAGACCTGTAACTGTTTTTGCCGATTTTGCACACCGTGTTTTCGGGATCGACGCCGCACTGAGGATGCCGCCTCATGGATGCCGTGACCTGGGGATTGATGGGAGGCGTACTCGCCCTGCTGATCGTGGCCACGACCGTGGTCCGCATCGTCAGGCGCCGCATCGATGAAGGGTTGAATCCGGCGATCGTCGAGACCTTTTGGAGTCGCGTGCGGGCGTGGTGGCTGTTGTTCGCCGGGTTGGCCGGAGCTCTCTTACTGGGAAAGACGGCGACCATCGTTCTGTTCGGTATCGTCTCGTTTTGGGCCCTCCGCGAATTCATTACCCTCACACCGACACGGCCGAGCGATCATCGGGCGCTGTTTTGGGTGTTTTTCTTGTGTACGCCGGTGCAATACGTTTTCGTGGGCTTCGGATGGTATCACCTGTACGCGGTCGCCATCCCCGTTTTCGCGTTGACGTTGATGCCCGCCCGCATCGCCTTGTCGGACGATCCGAAGCGATTCCTCGAACGAACCGCCAAGATTCAGTCGGGGCTGTTGATCTGCGTGTATTTCCTCAGCTTTGCCGCGGCACTGCTCACGCTGGGCGGCGAAGATGCCTGGGGGCGAAACACCCGTTTGCTCTTCTTCTTTGTGTTACTCACCCAGCTTAGCGATGCCCTCCAGTTCGCCTGGTCGCATCTACCGACGAAGCACGTGATTGCCCCGAACATCAACAACTCGCGAACCTGGGAAGGAGTGTTGGGCGGTTGTGCCAGCGTCACCCTGTTAGGAGCCCTGCTGACGCCGGTCACGCCGTTCGAATCGGTTTGGATCACGGCGGGCATGTCGCTGGTTATCGCGGTCATGGGGTTCGCCGGCGCCATGACGATGTCGGCCATCAAGCGAGACCGAGGCGTTCGTGACTACGGTACGCTGGTCGAAGGTCACGGCGGTTTGCTCGACCGAATCGACTCGGTCTGTTTCGCCGCGCCCGTGTTCTTCCACTTGGTTCAGTGGTATCTGCAATACCTGCAATGATCGCCCTACAGGGGCGTTCTACGTTCGATTCTGGACGCATCGATTCCAGCGACACACGATGACGACGATCTACTATCTCGAAATCACCGATCCGGATCGCCTGAATCCGAAGGAATGCCCTGCGGGCCCCTACCGCGTCGACGAATGTGTCCCCAAACTCTGGCAGCTCAACCGCTTCATGTACCGGCTCGTCGGCGACCACTGGCAGTGGTTCGACAA
>CAYVVR010000519.1:0-3236 GCA_964454655.1 uncultured Planctomycetaceae bacterium
ATTGTAGCTGTCGTCCGGCAACATTTGCGGCTGCGACTTCGCGTTCATTGGTGACTTTCTTGCGGGGCTCCGGCAATCGTCGTTCAATTGCCCCGGTACATCGTGACGAGGATTTTTTCGGCAATCATGTGATCCGGTTTTTTGGCGACTACACGACTCACCGATATCTTTGTGTCTTATTCAAGCTAATGAGGCACCGCGGATGGCTGAGCCACATTTGCAGAACATGGTGCCGGGGGCTCTTCGGGAACTGCAGTATCGCTTATCGCTTCGGCGAGTGCCCGCCTGGCTATGCGAGTCACCACGACGGTCGCGACGACGGTCATGACAAGTCCGACCAAAAAGAAGATCGACTGGAGCGTGCCTCCCTTTGGTGAACCGTTTGCAACATCGGCCAGGCTTTTTAGAGCCGAACCGAGATAGACATACATCAGTGTTCCGGGCAACATGCCGATCCAAGAAGCGAGCACGTAGTGACGGAAACGCACACGTGTGAGGCCGAGCGCGTAGTTCAGCAGATTGAATGGTATCACCGGCGATAGTCGCAGAAGAAGCACAATTTTTGCGCCATGCTCGCCCACCGCGCGATCGATAGCGGCAAATCGCCCGTCGGAGGCAATACGTCTTTCGATCCACCCTCGCAAGAATGTCCGACCGACCAGAAAAGCAACCGTCGCCCCCACGACGCTCCCTATCGACACGGTTATCGTACCGCGTACCACACCAAAAAGCACTCCCGCTCCGAGTGTGAGGATCGAACCGGGGAGGAGCAGCACGCACGCTACAACGTAAGTCGCCGCCAAAAGGACCGGCCCCCAGGATCCGATCGATTCAACGTATGCCAGTACGGCGGAGAGGTAATCCTGTACCGGCAGCAAGGGACCAGCAGCCAGAAGTGCCCCCACGACGCACACGACAATCATCGCCGGCAAATAGGTTTTTACCTTCATTGTTTGTTCAAACTCCAATCGTAATCGAGATACGAAACCGAAAATCTTCCCTCGGCGATGAAGCGTTTGGTCGATTCGTCGGGCATGTACTCGACCAGAGCCGCAAGTGCCCTCTGCGGAGTGGGGCCGAAATCCTTGCCGAACCAATCGAGGATGGCGGATACCCGCACTTGGCGACGAGCCGTATCTACCTGAAAGTTCTTGCGCCGTGCGAAAAAATCCCGGGTATTGTCGGCCAATTGGGCTTCTAACTTTTCGGGAATGTACGCTTCGTTGCGCAATCGCGGACACCCCACCGAGGCACAAACGATGGCGAAGTGGATTCGCGGCTCCCCTTGCTTCCGCAAGATCTTGTGCTCGATATCGTTTAGCGAGTAGTTCGCGGTTCCCACCTGAAGCTGCAAGTCGTCCCAGATGTTGAACCCAAAAAGAGTTGCGGTGTGATTGCGAATGCTGCTGGTCGGAAAGACTTGGAGAATACCGTATATGGTCAGGGCGTTGTAGGCATTGATCCAAAAGGCAAGTCGGGCCTCTTTGGTGGTTTTCATCGCTGGGTCGGCCCGGCTCAACGTTTGCAAGTATCGCTTCAGCATCTGAACGTCGGCGGGGGTGTTCTTCCAGGCGGCGTAGTTCACCATCCCATCTCGGTCGACGTACTTGCGTAACAGGTAGTCCCACAAGGAATGGTCGATTCGATGGAGCGGCAGGAATGTCTCGGGGGCGGTTGCCTGGATAACGATTTGTTTTTGGCTGAGAAAATTCCGATTCTGGCCATAGCAGGCGAGCCATGTTACACAGAACAACAAGGCAAGTATCGCGATGCCCAAAAGAATTTTTCGCATGATCGTGGTTCCTCCCAAAATGGATGGGCGTCCGTGCCCGAGCGATTCGTGACGCGTGTGCTTGGTTCCCGCCGGCCTACATTCAGCGGGTGCCCGAACCTGAGCCGGACGTGGGCCGCGACGAAGATCCCACCGGCGGCACGTGCGTCCCCGATTCGGGACCGACGACGCTCGGCGCTGTTGTTTTGACTTCGTACCGCGTCGGATCGGCCAAGAACTGTCGACGTTGTGCCTCCGATGCAAATAGATAGCGAATCCCCTTGTAAACGACCGCTACTTGCGGCTTGCCGGGAACTGCTTGCCCCATTCCGAGCTGACACACGACACAACGGCCCCCGTATGCGAGATCGGCGTTTGCGTAGCGAGAAGGCTCGGCAAGAAACATCTTTTGCGCTGCGGCGTTAGCCAGCAGGAACAACCGCCCGTCGTGAAGGGCGGCATACCGTATCTGCCCCGGCACCCGTTTGCCGGTCATTACGAACGCAACGACACAGTCGCCGCCGAGGGCGGGCACGTACTTCGTGGGATCGGCGTCAAACATCGCCTTGGCTTCTTTGGAGGACAACAAATACGTGTGGCCGTCATAAACCGTGCGATAGGCCGGATCACCTCGAACCCACTTTCGTTGAGTCACGATACTCACAGGGCAATAGCCTTCGAGAGCCATTGGTGCCTGCTGCACCATCCTGCGCCCCGATCCGATCGCCGGTTTCGGTTGCGTCGAAGACTGGGGTGACGGGTAAACACGGCTACCGCTTTGAGCCACAACCGGCAGACTCCATAGCGAGGTGGGCAAACCGATAACGGCGAGGGCTGTAAGAAAGATGGAGGGGATAGCTTGTCGCATCAGCGTGTACTCCTGATAAGACGAATCAACTTGCTCGCAAATGCCGCACTCGAGCTCCGGTACACGACTGACGCACTGCAACGGCGAACCTTACACGAAAAAACGAGAGATTACAGGAGTGCCCCCTTGAGCTAGGTAGACCGGCTGAATTGCCCATCGAATGCTGGGAACGCAGGGCCAGCCAAATCCTCAGATGTCCGTAGCCCCAACGGGCGTTTCAGTGGCTGGGACGTTGAACACGGGAAGAGAGCACTTTCAACTTCAGAAAGCTGCCTCGCTCAAAGAATGCCGAGAGCAAAAGCTCACAGCCGTATCAACCACAGAACGACACAATGATAGGCAAGCCCACCAACACCCGTCAGGGCTTACTCAACCCTCGCAGCAGCCTTCGGAAGATAACGCCCACGGTCGTTGCCCGACAGCCGCTTTCGGCACATTACGAGGCGAAGAAATCTTTGGCCGACGCGTCGACGCGGAGTTTGGCCGGAAGTTTGTTCTCCTTCCGGTCGAACTCCGCGTGCGATCGGGAATCTCGTCCCAACGAAAAAGAGGAGCGACAACTGCCGAAGGTTTTTCCTGCGCGCGACGATCGGGGGC
>CAYVVR010000520.1:0-3233 GCA_964454655.1 uncultured Planctomycetaceae bacterium
GGTGACTTCCTCGGGGGTACGTTTCGGAGTCGCGGGCACCTGCGGCACATCCGCTGAGGCCGTACTTCCGGCGATGTCGCCTTGCGGCATTTGTCGCGGCAACTGCGGAATCGGAGTCACCGTTGCTTCCGCAATCGCAGAATTCTCGGCACCGACCGGCACCAGCGGCGTACTTACAATTTCAGCAGCATCGTCGGCCGACCGGTCGTTCGCCGCGATATTCGCGGCCGCCGGGCCGGAACCGCGGTACACAAAACTGAGCGATGCCTGGTCCAACTCGCGATAAATCTCGACCAACGAGGCGTACAAGCCTTCGTTTTCCGACGGATCGGCGGCATTGCAAATACCGATGAGATAGCCTTCGGCAGAAAACAACCCGCCGCCGCTACGCCCCTCGACGGGGGCCCCCGAGGCCTCGATGTTCCCGAACCCGGCGTACTTGTCGATCGCCGTCACGCGGCCGGTCTTGACGGTCGGCGGTGCACCGTCGTCGCATCCCACGTTGAATACGGGATCGCCGACCTTCGGACGATATCCGGGCGGTGCCACCCGCGCCACGACCACGGGAGTCTCGATCTTCACGGCGATCAGGGCGGTATCGTGCGTTTGATCATAGGTATAGCCGATCAGCGTTCCCGGCAGACCGGTCGCCGCTTGGGGGCCGAAGAAGTCGACGGTGATCTCGCCTCGACCTCCGTTGTCGCGGAAGAGATGGCCGCACGTAGCAATCAGGGCTTCACCACCGCGGGCATCGATGATCGTGCCCGAGCCGTGCGATCGCCCGTTCGGATCTTGCACGTGAATGCGAACGGTGGCGGCCAGCAAATCGTCGGGCGTTCCCCGAGCGATCCGGACCGCACCGGGACTCGACACGGCACCGCTCGGTGGGCCGTCTTCCGCCGTCCCGATTCCGCCCGAAACAGGAAGGGCCGTCAAGGGAACGACCGTTCCGGGATCGCGCGGCTCTGGTTGCGGCGGTTGCTGTGCCGCTTGCAGCATCGACATCAACCGTTCTCGGGATGTACTCCCGACCACCCGGTCACATTCGCGACCATCGGCAATCATGATGAACGTCGGCAACGCATCGACGCCGAAGCGCGACGCGAGTTCGGGATTTCGATCGACGTTGACCCGGCGGACAGGCCAGCCTTCTTGCTCAAGTTGCTCGACGATCGGCATCATCGACCGGCACGGGCCGCACCAGTCGGCATAGAAGTCGAGCAGCACGGTTTCGCCTGCGGCGGCCTGCGTGCTTAAGAGAATTCCGCCGGCCAATACGGCCGAGATGATTCCGTGTCGTGCCATCGGTCCGTCTCCCTGTGCGACGGTTTCGCGCGGCTTCCCGCGAATCGGCAACACTCCTGTTCGACGGGTCGCGGATATCCGAAGTAGGACTAGTCTTTCTTTCCACGAACAGGATCATCCCGGTCGAACGGACGAATTCGTCGGTCTCGAATCGAAGGCGTTCCAGAAGCCCGCAACGCCCGGCAAGGCATCGTTACGGGGCAGGCATCCGCTGAAGACCGGAACCTCCTTGTTCCCTGAAATTGAAAAGCAAGTCGATTCGGCGGGCGGCGAGATCCCTCTCGCGGCAACATTCCCACCAAGCGTCGGCATCCACAAGAACCGTTTTCCTTGCGGCGTTCGCGACCGCGTCGCTTCCATTGAACGGCAAATCGCCGAACAGGGCAACCCCAAATCGTCCGCTGCCGCGCGCTGCTGGGACAGCGGCCATCACGCGATCGGGACGTTATTTTCGCCGCGGTCTTCGGCGATGGGGACGATAACCGACCGACGCGGCACGTTGCCTGCCCTCGCCGGCCCGCAACGATGCGCCTTTTTTGCGATCGGCCCGCGACACGGCGTTTTTCGGCGGTTTCGAGGGAACGAGGCAGTTCGGCCCGTCGCCGATCAGATCGGTGCGTCCGGCTTGCCGCAACGCCTCGCGGACGTACCGGTCGTTCTCCGGCATCCAGAATTGCAACAGTGCCCGCTGAAGTCGACGTTCCCTCGCCCCTCGCGGCACGTAGACCTCTTTTCCGGTCATCGGGTCGATGCCCGTGTAATACATGCACGTGGCGATGTCGAACGGGCCGGGCAGAAAGTCTTGAACCTGCTCGGGCCGATAGCCCGTCCGCTTGAGAAACTCGGCCAGCCGCACCATCGCATGCAAATCGCAGCCGGGAAAGCCGGCAATGAAGTAAGGAACCAAGTACTGCTCCTTGCCCGCCTTTTTCGACAGTCGTTGAAACTTGCGGGCGAAGGCCTCGAAATCTTCGATCGTCGGCTTCTTCATCAATCGCAAGACGTCGGCATCGCAATGTTCCGGGGCGACCTTGAGATGTCCCCCCACGTGATGCCGTACGAGATGGCTCATGTACGCCGGACTTTTCTGCGCCAGGTCCATCCGAATGCCGGAAGCCACGAGCACCTTCTTCACCCCCGGCTGCTTGCGGACGGTCTTCAACAGCTCGATCAACGGACCGTGGTTCGTATCGAGCAACTTGCAAATCGTCGGATGGACGCAACTAAGCCGACGGCACTTCGCCCGCACCTCGGGCCGGGAACAATTCATCCGGTACATGTTCGCCGTCGGTCCTCCCACATCGCTGATCGTGCCGCGAAACGTCGGGTCGCGTCGCAACTGCTCGATCTCGCGGACGATCGACTGCGGACTCCGGCTTTGGATGATTCGCCCCTCGTGGGCGGTGATCGAACAAAAGGTGCAGCCCCCGAAACACCCGCGCATGATCTGGATCGAGTGCCGGACGACCTGCAAGGCGGGAATCGGTTCCTTGCCGTAAACCGGATGCGGACGTCGCGTGAACGGCAGATCGTAGATGCGGTCCATTTCCTCTTGCGACAACGGCCACGCGGGCGGATTGACGACCACGCATTCGGCACCGTGCCTCTGAATCAACGTGCGGGCGTTGTACGGATTCGTCTCGAGGTGAGCCAAACGGGTCATCTCGGCAAATGCCCGCTTGTCGTCGCGCACGCGTTCGTACGACGGCAACTCGACGACATTGTCTTGCGGCGGCGATTCTTTCGCGCCCAGGCGGTAAGCGGTCCCCCGCACATCGCGAATCGCCCGAATCGGCTCGCCGTCGCGCAAACGACGTAAGATTTCCAGCAGCGCCGCTTCGCCGTTGCCGTACACGAGCAAATCGGCCTTGGCATCGAGCAAGATCGAACGGCGGACCTTGTCGCTCCAATAATCGTAATGCGCGATG
>CAYVVR010000521.1:0-3228 GCA_964454655.1 uncultured Planctomycetaceae bacterium
TCACACGATTGATCGAAGCGATGCCCGAAGGCGATGGAGCGACGCTCGTTTTGGCTGCCAACCCGGCTTGGGCGGTCGTCCGGTCCCCCGTCTTCTTGCGGCAAGATTTTCTCGCCGAGCTGCGGGAATTGAAAGCTGCCGATACGGCGTCGGATTGGATCGAAGCGATGCGGCTGGCCCGAGAGATAGCCCTTCAGGCAAGGGAGCGTTACCGACGTCTCGACCGAGTCGAGTTTTATTGTTTTTCTGATATGCAACGCAACGGATGGCTCGACGGAAGCAGCGGTACCTCTCCCAAATTGCGCGAGGCTGCGGCAAAGCTTGTCGAGTTGGGCCGGTTGACGATCGTTCGTGTCGGAAGCGAGCGAGGCGGCAATCGAGCGATCGACCGACTGGTGTGCCGTGAAGCGGTGCCGACGGTAGGGCAAGAGCTGGAATTTTCGGCGCGAGTGAAAGTATACGAAGCATCGCAAGTCGACGCACCTTCCACGGCCGAGTGGTTTGTGGACGGACGCCGCGTGGAAAGAACGCCTCTCGAGCTATCTCCCGAGGGGGCGGCCACGGCAGTCTTGGTGACGAGAATCGGTTCTCCGGGCGACCACGTGGTCGAATTGCGCATCGAGGAAGACGACTTGGCCGTGGATGATCATCGGCGAATCGTCGTACCAGTGCGGGAGACCGTTCGTGCGTTGTGCGTCGACGGCCGTCCTTCGCCGAGGATGTTCGGCGGTGCATGCGACTATCTTGCGTTGGCCCTCAAGGCGTCGGACGAGGCCGGCGGAAAACGTGTTTCCGTCGAGAAGGTGCCCGACGGCATGCTCAGCGAGACGGATTTGAACGCCTTCGATGTCGTGTTTTTGTGCGACGTTCCTCATTTCACTCCGGGGGAAGCGAGGCAACTACGCAGTCATCTGCGACGCGGCGGCGGAGTCGTTTTTTTCGCCGGGCCGAACGTGACGGCCGAGGCATACAACCGAACATTGGGGCCCCAAGGCGAAGACGTACTGCCCGGCATGGTGTCGCGCGTCATCGACGCAACCGGGAAAGAACTGGCAATCGCCTCGGAACGGCATCCGATCGTCGATGCGTTTTCGGGACCGGCCTCGGCCGGCTTGCTTTACACGCCGATCGACAAAATGATCGTGTTGGAGCCGCTGGTCTCGGACGCCGTGCCGGTGTTGGTGTGCAATACGGGTGAGCCTATCGTGACGGCGCGCGAAGTCGACGGGGGACGCGTCGTTTTCGTTGCCGTCAGTGCCGATCGCAGTTGGTCGGCATGGCCGTTGTCGCCCAGTTTTGTGCCGATGATTCACGAGATCGTCGATTACGCCGCAGCCGGAAACTCGGCGGCTCGGAACGTGATCGCCGGGGCGGCGATTTCGGGAGCGTTCGAGGGGACGACGCTCAACCGTGTGACGGTGACGCTGCCCGATGGAGAGAGACGTGAACTGTCGCTGTACCGAGACGACGACCGCAGCCGATGGCGACTCGAAAATGTATACACGACGGGAGTCGTCGAGGTGGCCGTCGTTCAGGCGGACGGGACGATGTCGGCGACCCAGACGTTTGCGGTCAACTGCCCCGCTGAAGAATCCGATCTGGAATGCTTCGACGAAGAGGCGATACGCCGTGGACTTCTGAGCGGTGTCGATTTCCGGTATCGAACGAATGCGACGTTCAACGGCGCAGAAATCGAGCCGGAGGTTGCAGCGGTGCAGTACCTGCCGGCCTGGTTGTTGTGGTGTGCCCTGGTCGTCTGTGGTCTGGAATTCTGGGTGGCTTGGCGCAGCGGACAGGGGGCGTGAGCGATGTCGGCACAACGACTAGCCGAATGGTTGGGCATCGAAACCGGTCCCGGGGAAGGTGTGCTCTGGCGGTTCGAATGGCATTGGCCGCTTCCCGGTTGGCTTACCGTCTTGCTGGTCGCAGCCGTGTGCGGCGCGATCATTTGGTGTAACGTACGCGCAACGCCATCGATTCCTCGTCGCTTGCGTTGGATTTTGGCCTCGTTGCGAATCGGGGCGTTTGCGGTTTTGGCGTTCATGATCGCACAGGCTGCGCTGGCCGCCTTTCGAACGGGGTTGCCGACGCTGGTGCTGGTGATGGACGATTCGGCGAGCATGGCCTTGCGGGACGAGTACCCGCCCGACGAAGAGGCGGTATTGCGTGAGCTCTTAAAGCGGGATGAGTTGCCGGACCGTTTGACGATCGCTCGTGAAGCACTTTCGCAGGACGACGGCCGGTTGCTGAAGAACTTGTCCGATCGTTATCGCCTCGAGCTGTGCGACGTTCGGGGAGACGTCGTGGCGGCCGACGATCGAGTCGACGCCGTCATAACGGCCCTGCGTCGAATGCAGGCATCGGTCCCAGAATCGCCGTTGGGACGCGCGATCGAGCGTGTCTTGCAGCGAAACCGAGGTACGCTGCCGGCCGCGATCGTGGTCTTCTCTGACGGCAATACGACGGTCGGCCCCGACCTCGTTTCCGCTTCGGAAACGGCGGGCGAAAAGGGGGTGCCACTGTTCTTTGTTCCGATCGGCGACACACGTCCTCCGAAGGATGTGGCGGTCGAGCAGGTGATCAACGATCGCAGCGTGTTCGTGGGCGACGTATTGGGGTTCGACGTCCGACTGAACGCCTCCGGCTTCGCCGGCAGTGAGGTTCGCATCGTTGTCGAAGAGAAGATGCCCGACGGGCAAAGCGTACCCGTCCTCGAAACCACGGAAACCGTTCCGTCGGACGAGTGCGTGATGACGGTTCGGTTGTACCATCGTCCGAACGAAGAAGGGACGCATCGGTACCTCGTCCGTGCGGAGCCGTTGCCCGATGAACGCCGCATCGACAACAACTCGCAGGAAACGGTCGTCGAAGTACGCAACGAGAAGTTGCGCGTATTGTTGGTTCAGGCCGACCCGAGTTTCGAATACCGGTACCTGAGGAACGCGCTGTTGCGCGAGCCCAGTATCGAACTCGAATGCGTGTTGCAAAATGCCGATATCGAATACCGCGAGATCGCAGCGGCGATGCGCCCGGGCGTGCCGCTGACGCTGGACGAGTGGAACACCTTCGACGCCGTCATTTTCGGAGACGTCGATCCCGATTTGCTGCTGCCGAGGAACTTGCAAGATCTTCGCGAGTACGTTGCGGGCGATCGCGGAGGGACGCTCATTTGCCTCGCCGGTCCTCGCTTCATGCCCGGTGCGTATCGGGGTACGCCGTTGGAAATGC
>CAYVVR010000522.1:0-3225 GCA_964454655.1 uncultured Planctomycetaceae bacterium
TTCCAAGACGGCCCGATGGGACGAGGCTTTGCCATCAACAACCCGAATTATCCCCGCGGCGGCGGATGCCCGGGTTGCGGTGGTCATTGATCCCGGGCAAATCCCCCGAGGCGACATCGAGTCGACACGAAGCTCGGTCGAGACACTTTCGACCGAGCTTTCTTTTTGCGCCCGCGATGGAAACCGGTCGTTTCCGGGGGATCTTCTCGGCACGTCCCGGGCGGCTTGCCGAATCTGAAGGCTTGAGCTATTCTACCCCCCAAACGTGTCATCGTTTCGGCAAGTTCCACGCTGTGGTCGGCGTCCGGGCCGTGTCGGTCGACCGGTGTGTTCTTCGGCCGAACTTGTCTACTCGACGGAGGAATCTGGAGCCATGCCGCGCGTCGTTGGTGCCTTGGGATTGCTCGTGATGTTGTTTCTGGCGTGGTTGATGTCGGAACATAAACGCCGGATGCACTGGCGGTTGATTCTGTCGGGATTGGCTCTGCAATTTCTGGTGGCCGTCGTCTTGCTTCGTACCCCGCTGGGCGAAGGAGCCTTCGTCGCCGCACGCGAGGCCATCTCGAAGCTGCAAGATTTCGTCGATGCCGGATCGTCGTTCGTCTTCGGCGAAAATTTTCGGGAACATCTCGTGGCATTCTCGGTGTTGCCGGTGATCATCTTCGTGTCGTCGGTGAGCGCCGTTTTGTTTCACCTGGGCGTCTTGCAATTCTTGGTCAAGCTGTTCGCCCGGATCATGGTGTGGGTGATGGACGTTTCGGGCGCCGAATCGCTCGCCGCCGCCGGAAACATCTATCTCGGCATGACCGAGGCCCCGTTGTTGATTCGTCCCTACCTGGCCTCGATGACGCGTTCCGAACTGATGGCCATGATGACCAGCGGCATGGCGACGATCGCCGGCAGCGTGATGGCAGCCTATGTCGCCATGGGCGCCGACGCCGGCCATATCTTGGCGGCCTCGTTGATGTCGGCTCCGGCCTCGCTGGTCATCGCCAAGATCATGGTGCCCGAAACCGAAGAATCTCCCACCAAGGGCACCGTGAAGATTCAGGTTCCCCGAACCGACGTCAACATTCTCGACGCGGCATGCCGGGGAGCCTCGGACGGCCTGAAACTGGCGTTGAACGTCGCCGCCATGTTGATCGCCTTCGTGGCCATCGTCGCCATGCTGAACTGGGGGCTTTCCTGTCTCGGCAACTTCGGCGGAAGCCCCTTGACGCTGGAACGCATCCTCGGCTGGGTGTTCGCACCTTTCGCATGGCTGATGGGCGTCCCCTGGCACGACGCCAAAACCGTCGGCATGCTGCTGGGCGAACGAACCGTCCTCAACGAGTTCATCGCCTATCAAAACATGGCCGAGGTACGCGAACTGGTATCGCCCCGATCGTACACGATCGCCACCTACGCTCTGTGCGGTTTCGCAAATTTCGGTTCGATTGCCGTGATGATCGGCGGCGTGGGCAGCTTGGAACCGAAGCGGCGGTTCGACTTCGCCACGCTGGGCCTGCGTTCCATGATCGGCGGCACGTTGGCCTGTTACATGACGGCTACGATCGCGGGTATCTTGATTCCCTAGGCCTCGTGCCGACTACGACAACAGGCACGTTGCAAAGTGCGGCAGCCGACCACGTTGCGATCAGCTCGCCAGCACGTGCAGCAATCGCAGCAAGTCTTCGGGGACGGCGTGATGTTCGGCGAAGGCCTCCTCGAACGGCACGAGGACCATGTCGCCGTCTCGTTCACCGGTCATGCAACCGCTTTGACCGTCCAAAATCGCCTCGACGGCGAAATCGCCCATCCGGCTGGCCAAAATACGGTCGGCGGGGACGGGTGAACCACCACGTTGTAGATGTCCTAGATTGATGACGCGGGTTTCGAACGGGCAGCCGGCTTGCTTGAGACGTTCATTGAGCACATCGGCGCCGCCCGCCTCGTCGCCTTCGGCCACGATCATCATGATCGAGTGCTTTCCGCGCGCTTTGAGCTCTTTCAGATGCGAGACGATTTCTTCGATGTTCGTCTGGGTTTCGGGGATGGCTACCGCTTCGGCACCGGCGGCCAAGGCCGTGTAAAGCCCGATATACCCGCTATGACGGCCCATGACCTCGACCAAAAACAGCCGCTCGTGGCTTTCGGCGGTATCTCGCAGCTTATCGACCGCCTCGACGGCCGTATGGACGGCGGTAGCAAAGCCGATCGTGTAATCGGTTCCACACAGGTCGTTATCGATCGTACCGGGGCATCCGACGATCTGGCCGTCCCACATCTTGCCCAACTCGACCGCCCCGTGGAACGTGCCGTCGCCGCCGATGGGGATCAAGGCGTCGATGCACCGTTTGCGGAGGATCTTGACGGCCTTCTCGCGTCCTTCCTCGGTGCGAAACTCGGCACAACGGCTACTGTGGAGTATCGTTCCGCCGAGCTTCGAAAGGCCGGACACCGACCGCAGCGACATCGTAAAACTTCCGTCGATGTCGCGATAAAAGTCTTCGGCCAGCAGCCCCTTGTAACCGCGGTAGATTCCGACGACCTCGTGTCCTTTCGACACGGCCGAACGGACGACCGCCCGCAAACAAGCATTCATGCCGGGGGCGTCCCCGCCGCTGCAAAACACACCGATCCGCATGATTGATCCCCTCGTCTGACGCCGGAAAACATCCGGAACGTAACGGCAGGTCGCTTCGAGACGTAGTCGAAAGCGGAAAGCTGATTCCTTCGATCGACATCGGCAGCCGAGCGGCAAAACGTGGAAACCATCTCTTTATCTCGCCCAGTCGTCACCACGCACACAATCGGCGTGCTCGTTGCAACCGTTCGCGCGAACGCGGCAAGCAAGTCGGCCTACGTGGTTTCACCTTCTCGGCGGAATCTGATCAGACGGACTCGACAAGCAGCGAGTGAGCTTTCATGAAGGCTTCAGCTTCGGCACGTGTGAACACACTGTCGGTGGTTCCGATCGCCCGCACACAACTGGCCCCCATTGCGCTCCCCCATCGTAGACAGCCCGCCGCATCTTCCCCGGCCAGCAATCCGGCGATGAATCCGGCATCGAAGGCGTCGCCCGAACCGGCTCCCCCGACGAAATCCACCGGATACACACCGCATCGCAATCGAACGTCGGGCCCTACGAAGATCGTGCCCTCACCCCCCATCGTAATGACGACGTTCTCAGCCCCCATTTCTCGGAACCGTTCCGCCTGCTTCAACGGGTCCGAAATTCCCGTG
>CAYVVR010000523.1:0-3205 GCA_964454655.1 uncultured Planctomycetaceae bacterium
CGCCCCGTTGGCCCAGAAAACGATGCTTTGTCTACAATACCATTTCGGGGTGTCCCTCTCTAGGTTGCCGTCTCAAATAGTGCCTCGAATCAATCATAGGAAAAAATTTCGCCGATCCCCCCGAGAATTCGGGAAGATCAGCGATATTTTCTGACCACCGATTCCGGGGGCATTCCACAAAACGACTGCAAGCGACCGCTCGCACTCCCCTTTCGAGGGAACCACGCCGCGACGGCGCCTTCAGAACCACCAGAACCGAAACCTTCGGCATAACCGGCCGATCCGACAGTCCCTCAACGCCGATTTGCATGACCGTCCAGCGGCGATCAAAATAGCGTTCCCCCGCCGAAGCGACACTGTGCCTGCCAAACCGCCCAAGAGGCCACCCGATGATCGATTCGTTCTGCCGTGATGCCGGTGCGAAATGCCTTGCGACGTTGTTCACAGGAAACGGCCTACCGCCTCGAAGCCGTCGTTTGCAGCCGGTGATTTTGCGGATCGTGCTCGGCGGAATCGTCGCGTTTGCCGGTCTTGCGCCGCTTGCCGCGGCCGGGCAACAGGTGGTGACGATCACCGCCCAACATGCCGAACTCGGACGATTCGAAGAATCGACCGTGGCGTTTTCCAATCGCCGGTACGTGTTCGCAAATGTTCCGGCGTGCTTGCAGGGGCTGATGTTCACGCGGTTGCCCGGCGGCGAAACGGGGTTCCTGCGGATCGACGCCCGACCTGAAGACGTCGACCTTTACGCCGTCACGTCGGCTTCGGCCGTCGCGCCCGACGACTGGCAGCGCATTCCGGCCGAAGGCTTTTGTTACACCGACGCCAAGCGAACACCGCTGGCCGTCTATCGCCTTTCGCCGACCCAATTGCCCTACGTGGTTCGCCAATTGGGCTGGCCGGGCACGATGATCGCCGCCGGCAAACTCCGACTGATCGAAGGCCGGCCGACGCTTGATCTTTCCCGTGTACCGGGAGTGATAATCGACTATCAACCGGCGACAAGTCGCCTGTACATCGGCTCGCCGAGTATCGCCATCCTCGAAGACGGTACGTACGTCGCATCGCACGACTTGTTCGGTCCCGGGGAAGGGGCCCAATGCACGCTGGTGTTTCGTTCGACCGACCGAGGACGCACCTGGGAACGCATTGCCCGCATTCCCAATCAGTTCTGGTCCACGTTGTTCACGCACCGCGGTGCGTTGTACTTGATCGGGCCCGCCGGGTCGTACGGACCGGTCGTCATACGGCGTTCGACCGACGGCGGATCCACCTGGACCGAACCGCGAGACAAGAAAACAGGGCTCCTCGACGATTCGGCCCGTTATCACTGCGCCCCGGTGCCGGTGGTCGAACACGCCGGTCGCCTATGGCGCGGAATCGAAGACGCCATGGCCGGCGGCGGATGGGGGGCTCATTTTCGGGCGTTGATGATGTCCGTCCCCGTCGATGCCGACCTGCTCGACGCCGACAACTGGACCTTCAGCGAGCGGCTTGCCCGCAACCCCGAATGGCTCGACGGAACGTTCGGCGGTTGGCTGGAAGGCAACGCCGTCGTCACGTCCGAAGGCGAAGTGGTCGACATCCTGCGTGTCCACCGGCGGCCCCAAGGAAACACCGCGGCGATGATCCACATCGGTCCCGACGGCCGAACCGCCCGCTTCGATCCGTCGCACGACTTCATCACCTTTCCCGGCGGCGCCAAGAAATTCACGATCCGTTACGACAAGGTCTCGGGCCTCTATTGGTCGCTGGTCAACACGCTCCCTGAAAACTACGACGGGGGCGAACCGGATCGCGTGCGGAACACGCTGTCGCTGATCAGCTCGCCCGACTTGCGCACCTGGACGATCCGGACGACGATTCTCCACCACCCCGAAACGAAGTATCACGCATTTCAGTACGTCGATTGGCTGTTCGAAGGCGACGATATCATCGCCGTCTCGCGCACGGCCTACGACGACGGCCTGGGCGGTGCGCACAATTACCACGACGCGAACTTCATGACCTTTCACCGCATCGAACACTTCCGCGATCGGTGAACCCCCCGTCCGACGCGGTTCGCCGATCGGTCAATCGAGCCGCCACGGTTCGCGATACTCGTAATGCAACAGGCGGTTCGCGTCGGCATTGTTGGTGAACCGCTCGAGCTTGGGATCCCATTCCAACCGCGACTTCGCCGCCAAGGCGATATTCGCAATCAAGGCGAACGTGGTGGAACGATGGCCGATCTCGACGTCGGCGTTGGGCTTCTCGCGCGACTTGATGCAATCGAGGAAATTGCGTGCATGGGCGGCCGTGAGGCTCGCATTTCCACCGGACTCTTCCGCCCATTCGATCGGATCCATCCGCACGCCGCCGGTTTGGAATTGGCCGCCTTTTTCCGGCACGACGGTAAGTTTGCGTTCGTCGATGTACGCCGTGCCTTGCGTTCCGCGAAGCTCGATTTCGCCGCTCGCCAACGCCGGGTTGCCCGAAGCCTCGTATTGCCCGAACACGGCCAATCGTCCCGAGGCGAACTCGAACGTGACCTCGAGCGTGTCGGGAATCGTGCGGTCGTCGTCGACGGCGTAACGACCGCCCATCGCGCACACCGCCGAAGGGGCCTCCTCGCCGGTCAACCAACGAATTGCATCGAGGTAGTGCACGCCCCAGTTAGCCATCTGCGACGAATACAAGTGCCACCAGCGGAACTTGTACGGGGCGATCGTGGCCTGAAACGGCCGCGCCGGACGCGGTCCGAGCCACAAGTCCCAATGCAAGCCCGCGGGCGGTTCGCTCGGCGGCGCCTTGCCGATACCGTCGGGAAACATGTTGCTCAACCGGTACGCCCGCGAGACGGTCACCTTGCCGATGCCGCCCGATCCGATCCATTCCGCCGCCCGCCGATACAGCTTCGACGAACGACGATGCGTTCCGACCTGGACGACGCGAGCGTTGTCGCGGGCGGCTTCGACCATCTTGCGGCCTTCGACGACGGTAATCGACAGCGGTTTTTCGACGTACACGTCTTTGCCTGCCCGACACGCCCAAATCGTCATCAAGGCATGCCAATGATCGGGCGTCGCCACGACCACGGCATCGACATCGCTGCGATCGAGCACGCGTCGGAAGTCGATCGTCGTATCGACGGGTTTCCCTACCCGTTCTCGCGCCCGGTCGAGATACGGTTCGTACACGTCGCAGAAGACGACCGGCTCGGCAT
>CAYVVR010000524.1:0-3197 GCA_964454655.1 uncultured Planctomycetaceae bacterium
CGCGGGCCAGGGCGTACAGCGCGCCGCTGGTGGGGTCGATCGCAAGGCCGGTCACGTCGCGACCCCTGAAGCCTGCGGGCACGCCGATCCGGCCGGCGATTACGACGCTCCGTTTTGACGACGGCGACGGTTCAGCGGTCGGCATTCGCCGAACGTTCGGCGGGCGGAATCTCGAACAACGGCGCCGGATAACCTTCGCTGGTCGCGTACAAGGTCTTGCCGTCGCTTCCGTAGCACAGGCCTTCGCCCTGTCGGCGTTGCGGTACGGTGATGCGCCGGGGAGCACGCGAAAACGCTTGCCGCCATGTTTCCCCCTCGTGACGGGTGAATTCGTAAGCGTCGCCGTACGTGCCGACGACGGCCCGGTGTCCGTCGGGAGAAATATCCAACGCCGTGACCTCGGGGAGCGCCAGTTCGGCGATCTTGCGGGCGGTGAGGGCCGGAAGGACTTCGTTGCCTTCGACATCCTTCGGCCACGGCAGTTCGTACGCGTTGCAGCCGATGCCGTGTTCTTTCGCGATCAACAAGATGGTGCCGTCGGTCGAATCGACGGCCACGGCCTCGCAGTCGTGGAAGTCGTCTTCGTAACGGTAATAGATCGAGAGGACGACGGGAACTGTTTGCTCGAGCGAGGCGGCTGATTGTTCGTCGGCGGGGGGCGGCACGTCGGGTTCTTCGATGACGTGCAAGATTTGAACCTCGGACGCGAGCCCGTTGTTGCCCGAATCGGCGACCAGAATGTACGGTTTGCCGTCTCGGCGGAATGAGGCCACGTCTTCCCAGTCGTAGGCGATGACGTTCTCCAGCGGAAAGACGCCCCCTTCCCGGCCGGCGGCGTCAAAGCGGTACAGTCGCGAATCGTTGCCCGAATCGTTGTGCGTGTAAAACCAACCGGGAAAGCGGATCGATGCGGCGATGCCGCTGCTTTCGTCGACGTTGCGGGAATGCAGCTTGGCAACCAGTCGGCCCGGTGCGTACGCGACCGCCAGCGGATCGTCGCCTTCGGCCAGCTTGATCGAAGCAAGATCGCGTTTTTCGATTTCGGCGATGTACTCCTGATCCTCTTTGCTCAGCGTGTCGCGAGGAATTTCGAACAGCCGTCCGTCGTCGCGTCGAAGCCACACGCGGCCCGGGGCGTACGCTTCGAGCGCCGCGTCGACGGTCATCTTGCCGTCGCGATGCGTCCACTGACGGATGGGGCTTCGCGCCTTGCGCTGGGCGTCTACGAAACCGGTTGCCGTGACGACAAAAGCGATAGACAAGATGATGATTGCCGCGCGACGCGCCGGGGAGAAGGCGGAAGCGAGGCAACTCGGAAAAACGGCGGATCGGCGTTGCATGTCGGTATCCTCGGACGCTTTTGCGCAACGGCGTGCGGCGTGAATGTCGGAGACGGTATTCATCCGAAATGGTACGTTCCGCCGGTCGGACGGCCAAGGCTTTCCGCGAAAAGTACCAGTCGGGCAGTCGTGTTTCGGGACGGGCCGATTTGTTGCGCAGGAAGTGGCCCTCTGGTATACTAGGGAATCGCAAGCGGAGCGCCGTGCGGCGGGTGGAAAGGTGCGACCGGTCGGCCGGTCTTTTTTTCTGCCGCGGTGGTGTGTTCGCTTCCCGCCGGATAACGTCTCGCCCGTGTCGACATCTTGGCAGGACGGCGGTTCGTCTTCGGTCGACGATCGCCGCGATTGGAAACCCGTCCGATGGTTCGTCATCCATTGGTGATTCTGATTCCCGGTTGCCTGGCCGTGCTCGGCTTGGGTGCGTTGGCGGTTTGGCTTGCGGCCGTTCCCGAAGTGGCGCTCGAAGCCCGCGTGCCGGGACTCGATAAGCCGTCCGACCTTCGCGCCCGGGAAACTTCCGCCGAGCCGGTCGAGTTGAAAGGTCGATTGACGGTGGGCGAAGGAACGCCTTCGCGCATCGACGGTAGTTGGTCGCGTTTTCGCGGCGATCGGTTCGACAACATCTACGACGAACCGACGCCCTTGGCCGATCATTGGGACGGTCTTCCGCCGAAGATGTGGTCGATCGAGGTCGGAGAAGGGTTTGCCTCACCCGTCGTGCGGGCGGGCCGCGTGTACATGATCGATTACGACCGAGACGCCAAGGAAGACGTCGTGCGGTGTCTCTCACTCGACGACGGCCGCGACATTTGGCAGTTCCGATATGCCGACGAAGTCAAACGCAATCACGGGATGTCGCGAACGATTCCCGCCGTCACCGATACGTTTCTCGTCACCATCGGGCCGAAGTGTCACGTCGCGTGTCTGCATCCCGAGACGGGAGAAGCGTATTGGCTGATCGATCTCGTCCAACAGTACGGGACGGTCGTGCCGCCGTGGTACGCGGGGCAGTGTCCGTTGATCGACGGCGATCGAGTGATTCTCGCCCCGGGAGGTCCCGATGTGCTGATGACCGCCCTGGATGCGAAAACCGGAGAAACGGTGTGGGAAACGCCGAACCCGCACGGATGGAAGATGACGCATTCGTCGATCATGCCGATGACCATCGGCGGGCGGAAGACTTTTGTCTACTGCGCAAGCGGCGGAGTCGTCGGCGTCGATGCCGAAACGGGCGAGTTGCTGTGGGACACCGATGCCTGGAAAGTGAGCATGGCGACCGTGCCTTCGCCGTTGGTGATCGACGAACGACGCGTTTTCTTCTGCGGCGGATACAACAGCGGTGCGCTGATGCTCGAACTGGAACCGACCGACGACGGCAAGTTTTCGCCCAACGTGCTGTACCGGTTGAAGCCGAAAGAATTCAGTTCGACGCAACAAACGCCCATCTTGTACGAAGGGCATATCTACGGCGTGCGTGAGGCCGACAAACAACTGGTGTGCCTCGACCTCGACGGTAAGGAAGTATGGGCGAGCGGTTCTCAGTTCGTCTTCGGCCTGGGCCCGTACATGGTCGTTCAAGACAAAATCTACGCCATGGACGATGAAGGCCTGCTGACGATTTGCGAATTGACGCCCGAGGCGTTTCGGCTGGTTGGGCAATACCAATTGCTCGAAGGACACGATTCGTGGGGGCCCATGACGATGGTGGCGGGCCGGTTGATCGTCCGCGACATGACGCAAATGGCCTGCTACGACATGCGGGCCGAGGCCGCAACCGACGACGAGTAACGAGGTTCCCATGGGCGACTCCAATTCGAACAACCTGGTTCGACCTCCCGATCCGCAGCCCCGCCGAAA
>CAYVVR010000525.1:0-3191 GCA_964454655.1 uncultured Planctomycetaceae bacterium
GTGGACGTGTACCTGGCCCATCAATACACGCCGTTTTTCTACACGCTACTTTCACGACGCGGCGGATCCCGACCACCGATCGTCTTCGTCGAGCATGGGCGGTTTCATCCCGACCGGCGATCATGGAAACACATCGTCGTCGATCGGCTGTTGTTGCGCAAGCGCGACCGGGTGCTGGCGGTCGGAAAGCAGGTGGCTTCGGCGCTGGTGCGGAACGAAGGAATTCCCGCCCGGCGAATCGAGGTCGTGTACAACGGTGTCGATACGGCGTCGATTGCCGCCATTGGGGGTGTCCGGGCTGAAGTCCGCCGAGAACTGCATCTGGACGACGACGCGCCGGTGGCGATCCAGGTGGCGCGACTCGATCCGATCAAAGACCACATGACGTCGCTTGCGGCGTTTCGGCAGGTGCGTGCCCGGTTTCCCCACGCGAGGCTGGTGATCGTGGGAGACGGCCCGCAGCGGGAAGCGATCGAGCGGTTTATCGCCGAGCACGACCTGGAACCGGCCGTGATGCTGTTGGGAATGCGGCGCGACGTCCCGCGATTGCTTGCCGCGGCCGACGTGTTCGTACTCAGCAGCGTAAGTGAAGGCATTCCCGTCACGGTAATCGAAGCCATGGCGGCCGGCTTGCCCGCCGTGGTGACGAACGTCGGAGGGCTGCCCGAGGTCGTCACGGACGAGACCGGTGTGCTCGTGCCCGCCGGTAATCCGCAGGCGATGGGCGAAGCCGTCGCGGCATTGTTCGCCGATCCCGCTCGGCGGGCTGCGTTGGCGAAGGCCGGTCGCGAGCGGGCGCAGCGTCTGTTCGACGAACGCGCCATGCACGCCCGTTACGCCGACGTGCTGACCGAAGTCCTTTCCGGAAAGTCGCATGCCTGAACCGAACGTACCCAACCCGGCGTTTTCGTTGGTCGTCTTTTCCGACGACTGGGGACGCCATCCGTCGAGTTGCCAGCACTTGATTCGCCGGTTTTTGGGCCGGTATCCGGTGTTGTGGGTGAATACGATCGGCATGCGCGAGCCGCGCCTCGACCGGGTAACCTTCCGGCGCGGAATCGAAAAACTGCGGGGATGGTTCTTCGCACGGCGCCATCCACCGTCGGACGATCGAAGCGAACCGGCGCCCGAGATCGTCGATCCGCGGATGTGGCCGTTTTTCCGCCGTGCCTTTGATCGCCGGATGAACCGTCGCCTGTTGTTGCGGCAACTGACGCCGCGCGTCGAATCGCTGGCGTCGCCGCGGATTGCGTTGACGACCATCCCGATCGTCGCCGACCTGGTCGGACGCTTGCCCGTCGATGCGTGGGTGTACTATTGCGTCGACAACTTCAGCGAATGGCCCGAAATGCACGGGCCGACGATTGAGATGCTGGAGCGGCGGTTGATCGAGCGGGTGGATGTGATCGTCGCCGCGGGCGAACGGCTGGCCGAACGCATCGCAAAGCGGGGCCGAAACGCCGTCCTGTTGCCGCACGGGGTCGACTACGCGATGTGGCAGGCGGCGTCGACGCGACCGGCCGAGGACCCGCTTCTTTCGTGTTTGAAGGATCTGCCGCGTCCGTTGGTCGTCTTTTGGGGCTCGGTCAATTGGCAGGTCGACGACGAGACCGTTGCGGCGACCGCCCGCGCTGCGGCACCGGGGACGGTGGTGCTGATCGGTCCCGTCAGCGATTGCTCGCCCAAACTGCGGCAGCTGGAGAACGTCGTGTCGACCGGCGCCGTACCGTACGAATCGCTTCCGCAGGCAGCCGGCGCGGCGGACGTGCTGATCATGCCCTATCGGCGTCATCAGGCAGTCGTCGATGCCGCGCCGCTGAAGCTGTTGGAATATTTGTCGACCGACAAGCCCGTGGTCGTGTGCGATGTGCCCGCCCATCGAGCTTGGGCCGATGCGCTGGACATCGCCGAGAGCCCCGAGCAGTTTGCATCGTTGGTGAAAACACGGTTGGAAACCGGGTTGCCCTCCGCACAACGCGAGGCACGCCGCCGCGTAGCCGACGAAAGCTGGGACAATCGTGCGGCCGTGTTGGAGCGCGAGCTGGCCGCCTTGGCCTCGCGATTCACTCTTAATGCCTCGCCGGACGCCCGGCCGGGAGGCGATTCATGACGCCCGATCGTGTTCGCGGCGTTCGCCCGGTCGTTCTGCACGTGCGAATGGTGACCGGCACCGGCGGCGGTCCCGAAAAGACGATCCTACATTCGCCGCCGTATCTCGAAGAAGCCGGATTTCGGTGCTTGTGCGCCTACTTGCGTCCGCCGGGCGATCCCGGATTCGACGTCTTACGCAAGCGTGCCGAGGCAAGGGGCGTCGAGTTGCTCGAATTCGACGATCACGGACCGTTCGACGTCGGCTTGCTTCGTCGCTTGGTGCGTCTGTGTCGCGAAGAGAACGTCGCCATCTGGCACGGACACGACTACAAGACCGACACCTTCGGCCTGCTTGCCGCCCGCTTTCACAGAATGCACCTGGTGTCGACGACGCACGGATGGGGCGTTCACACCGGCCGGGCGAAACTATACAACCGCATCCACAAGTTCGTGCTGCGATTCTTTGCGAGGGTGATCTGCGTGTCGCAGGCATTGCAACAGGAGTGTTGCCGCGCGGGCATTCCGCCGACAATCTGCCGCCTGATTCCCAACGGAATCGACGTGCGTCCGTATGATGCCCCGGTCGATCGGGCGTCGTTGCGGCGTTCGCTCGAATTGCCGGAAGACCGCTTCATCGTGTTGTGGGTGGGGCGTATCTCAGAAGAAAAGGACTTGCCCACGCTGATCGCTGCCGCCGCAGAAGTGCACACGTCGCAGGGGCCGCCGCTGGTCGTGTTGGTGGGCGAAGGAGACGAACGCCCCGCCTTGGAATCGCAGGTCCGCCGCGCCGGACGAGAAGGCGACGTCGTCTTCGCCGGGTTTCAAGTCGATCCGGTGCCGTGGTATCGCGCGGCCGACGCGTTCGTGCTGCCGAGTCTGCGGGAAGGACTGCCGAACGTGTTGCTCGAAGCGATGGCCGCGGGACTGCCGGTGATCGCCTCGTCGGTAGGAGGCATTCCCCAAGCGATCGAACACGAGACGACGGGTTTGCTGTGTCCGCCCGGCGACACCGCGGCATTTCGCGAGGCGCTCCAACGAATCGCCGACGACCGGGCGTTTGCCGCGAGGTTGGGGCGTTCCGCCCGGCAAAAAATCGAGTC
>CAYVVR010000526.1:0-3190 GCA_964454655.1 uncultured Planctomycetaceae bacterium
TCGGGCGGTTGTTCGCCCGAACGGCACGAGTGAATACGTAAAACCCGGCGGTCGCGCGACAAAAAAATTCGGAAAACGGAGCGTTCGGCGCGATATGGCTAAGCCGAGGGAAGATGCGGCGGCCGGTGGTTGCCGCTCGAGGAACCGCCGAATAGATTGGGGAAATCGCGACGGCCGCCGTCGACGCCGGCCGCCTGTCGGGATCGGGCGTCGAGGGCTTGGCGGCTGTCGTTGCGATGGGAGACGGCGAATATCCTCGAAAAACAGGAGCGACGGCATGCGTCTTTTTTCGTTCTTGGCGGAAGATGGAGCTCGCATCGGCGCCATTCGCAACGGTACGCCCGTCGATTTGAGCGCCGCCGACGGCGATTTGCCGCGTTGTATGAAATCGCTGCTCGAACAGGGAACGCAAGGCCTTGATCGAGCGGCTGCGGCGTTGGAAAAAGCGCCGGAAATCGACGGCGAGATCGACTACCTGCCGGTCGTTCCGCGGCCGGGCAAGATCATTTGCGTCGGATTGAACTACGCCGACCACGCGAAAGAGAGCGGGATGGCGCCGCCGGAAGAGCCGGTCATCTTCAATAAGTTTCCGACGGCGGCCAACGCGCATCGAAAGCCCGTCGTGCTGCCGGCCATTTCCGATCAGGTCGACTACGAAGCGGAATTGGTCGTCGTCATCGGAACGCGGGCGAAGAACGTTCCGGAGGCCGAAGCCCTGAAGGTGGTGGCGGGCTACACTTGCGGCAACGACATATCCGCCCGCGATTGGCAGCGGTTCAAGCCCGGCAAGCAATGGCTTTTGGGAAAGACATTCGACACCTTCGCACCGATGGGCCCGCACCTGGTGACCGCCGACGAAATCGGTGATCCGGGGAATCTGCAAGTTTCGCTTCGGTTGAACGGCGAGACGATGCAACAGTCGAACACGAACCAGTTGATCTTTTCGGTGCCGCAGTTGATTGCCTATATCTCTCAAGTTGCCGCATTGGAACCGGGAGATGTCTTGTTTACCGGCACGCCGCCGGGAGTCGGCTTTGCGCGAACTCCGCCGGTGTATTTGAAGCCCGGCGACAAAACGGAAGTCGAGATCGAAAAGATCGGCGTCTTGGAAAACGACATCGTTGCGGCGTGATCATCGGTCGTTTTCGATCGTAGCGATCGTGACGGTTCTATCGGCCCGACGACGGGAGGCTTTCGGAAATTTCGCCGGTGTGCCCGGGAATGTGCTAAAGTTGAGCAGACCGGCCCCCGGGCCGGGTCCCTTTTCCGAAGTCTCTCGTGTGTCGGTCGGTGTTGCGAGGCGGCGAGCCGTTTGGCAGGCACGCGTCGATCGGCGGGGCAGCGATTCGAGAGACCTTGTCTTGTCGAGCTTGTCTGTCGTCTTACATAGCGAGTGTCGGATCATGACTTGCCGTGAGCTTGCAGCGGCCGTCGAACGGTTGCAACCGGGGTTGAGTCCCCGCGATGTCGCGAGGGTTTGCCTGTTGATCGCCAACTACGTCGACGATCTCGACGCGATCGACGGCGACGAAGCCCTATTGAATACGTGGCATCAAATGAGCGTGCGTCTCGAAGCGGCCACCGATCAACATGCCGCCATGACCGAAGAGCTGGAATCGCTGGCGTCGAAAGATCCGCGTGAGATGGGCATGGCCGATATCGCCGTGCTCATTCGGGCGCTCAAGGTGCAAAGCCAAGTCTTGCAAATGTACGTCGGGACGGCCGTGCCGCAAGAGACCTGACGCGACCGTGCCGTGTGCACGGGGTCAACGCAGCGACGATGATCGCCCGGGACGACCGGCGATTCCGTTTTCGTCGTCGAATACCGTCCAAATCGGGATTTCTTGTTTCAGCTTGGCGACATACTCGTCGAGCTTTTCTTTGCGCCGCTGCTTTTCGATCGCTTCGCGGATTTGCGGTTGGGCTTCGGTGAACGGCGTGCGATACGCCTCTTCGCGTTCGATCACGCGGACGATGTGAAAGCCGTCGTCGTCTTCAATGATCGGGCTCAAACGGCCGACGGGCAACGTGAAGATGGCCTCTTCGAGCTTCTTCGATTTGAGCGACCCGCGAGTCGTCCAATCGCGTTTTCCGCCGAGTACGGCCGTCGGACCTTCGGACGCCGATTCGGCGACCTTTTCGAACGGTTCGCCGCGAAGAACGCGATTTCCGAGTTCGGCCAGCATCGCATACTCTTGCGCGTCGGGGCGGTTCGGCTTTTTCCGGATGGTCAACTGTTGCCACAACACTCGTGCCGGGTGCTCGAACTCGTCGATGTGTTCGCGGTAGTACGTCAGCAGCTCTTCGGGACCGATCTCGGGGACGACGTCGTCCGACGAGGTGTCGGCTTGCTGTTGCAACCATTGCTGGGCGATGACCGCCTCGATGAACGCTTGTTTTTCTCGTTCGAGCGTGGTTCCGATCTTTTCCAGTTCGCGTTCAAATTCGCGGCGCGAGTTGAGATTGAGTTTTTTCAACCGCCGCGGAATTTCTCGCTGTTCGAATTCGTCGGCCAGTTGTTGTTTGAACATGTCCAGCGCTTCGGGGGGAAGTTTGCGCTTCACGTCTTGGTACAACAACTTGGCATTGATGCGGCGTTGAAGCAGGGCTTTCGTCAATTCGCGTCGCTGTTTTTCGAGAACGTCTTCGGGGACTTTACCTTCGTATTCGGCCAAGATTTCGTTGACCGCTCCGACGACCTCGCCCGCCAAAATGACGTCGCTTCCGACGCGAGCCAAGATTTGGGCCGTTTCGACGGGACGGCATTGGCTCAGGTCGATATCGGTGGCGGCGGCCGCCTGAACGACGACGCCCTGATTCGTCCAGGCCGAGGAATACGCTTCGCGCGAGCCGCGCGATTCGGGCGGCTGTGGATTACCGGACACACGCGGCGCCGGCTGCCCACGAAACGCCGGGTTGTTCGCCGTTTCGTTGCGTTGGATCGGCGGCACACCGGCGGGCGTCGACGGCGCCGGTTGCGTGCGCGTTTGCCCCGGTACTGCCGGAGAAAACGGCGGTGTCTGTGGATACGATGCCGGCGGCGGATAACTCGGTGCGTGGGTGGCCGGGGTGCCCTGCGACGACGGATGTGTTCCTCCCCACGCGTCGGGAACGGTTCGTTGAGGTTGCGGATAGCCCTTGTTCGGCGTGGTACCGAAGCCAACGCCCGGCGTCGTGCCGCCTGCAGGTG
>CAYVVR010000527.1:0-3175 GCA_964454655.1 uncultured Planctomycetaceae bacterium
GCCGAATCCGACTTCCTCAGATATTCGACGGCCAATCATCAGAAAAACCCGCTTGTGCAACGGGCTGTTAACCGCCAGGATGTCGGCACAGCGGGCGGCGATCCCTCGTTGCGAGCCGATTCCCCCTCAAAATCCGAACAAGAACATCCGGATTACCACGCCGATCAGTGTCGACGGGGGCGTCGTCGCGCCGGCCACATATTCGCTTCCCCCCCACCAATAGCAGCATAAGTCGCTGTCGAGCGAGATAATCTGGGCCGTATTGAATTACGTATCGCGGTCAAGACGGGGGAAAACCACAAAAAAATAATTGGCATCAGGCTGGATAGTGGTACAATGGCGGGCAGAATAGCTCTTCGGTCGGCTCTTCTTTACGGCAGAAAGGGGGTAAGAAGATGCGACGTCTCTTGTTGTGGTTGCTGGTTCCCGCGGGCGTTCTTTTCAGCGGGGCTTCGGTCTTGGCGGGCGATGCCGTCGACACGTCATGGTCGGCCACGGGATCGTTTCCGAGAACGGAAGCAAGCAGCGGACGCTTGGACAGCGACTGCTGGCAGTTGTACAAGAGTCAGTTCCTGTATCTTTCGCGGGATCGGAAAGCGATCGTTGCCGGCAACGGTTTGCAAAACTCTTTCGCTGTGCTGCGTCTCGAAAAGCCGCTTCCTGCGGACGCGGCGGTGATCATCGGCGGCGACGACGGGGTCTCGTACGTGCTGACGGACGAAAGCGTCTATGCCTACGCGTCGCGATCCGGCAAGTGGTTCACGTTGCGTTTCGAGCTATCGCGAAAGAAAGGCGAGTGGAACGTGCCCGTGGGCCAGCGCAACCTACTTCTCGTCTATACGGCAGATCGGCTCTACCTGCTCACCCCCGCTTCGACAACGTGGCGAGTGATCGAGCGGGAAAACGGCGACATGGGCGAGCTCAACCAGTAAAAGCGAGTCGAGGCAAACCGAACGCACTCCTGAATCGGCCGGTGCGAAGTTCGGCTTGGCGCGACGGCAGAATGCCGGTCATGTGGACGACGAACGAACGGCCGGCTCCGACAGGGTGAGGCAACGTCGTCAAAAACGTGGGGCCGCCGTTCGTCGACACGGCGGGGCCGAGGGGGTCTTGCGTTCGGCAAATCTCTTCCCAGCTATTGAAGCGTGCAGGTCGCGGGCACGCGGGCGGCGATTCCGGTCGCGGTCGGTTCTCGGGAGCAGCGTACAGGAAAAGAATCGCCCAGGTGATCGCCAAGGGATAACAGCGCGACAACCAGGAACGCTGTCAGACAGCCGCCTCGTTTTCTCGGTTGCGATTCCGCTGCACTCACGCGAGGTTCCCTTTCTCGATGAAGGACATGACCTGCCATTGTTTCGATGTTCGCGCCGGCGTCAATCGTTTCTCGAAGGTAGAAAGCCGGTCTTTCCTTTCTTCTGCGCTGGGTCTAATGAGAGTGTGTTACTCGGTGACGTTTCTCGATTCACGCTTGACAGGATTCAACCACGGGCGCTGCTCGACAGGCAGGTCTCGGAGCGGAGGGTATGTGCCCACGATTTGCTGCGCGGCCTCCACGTCGTATCCTTTCCCTTTGAACCAGTCGATTACTGGCTTGTCATGCTGGGCCCGGGCGGTGGGAAACTCCAAGCGCCGGGCGACCATGAACACCACATCAAGGCCGCTCTTGTTGACCAGTCGCAGATCGGCTCCGGCCTCCAAAAGCACCAGCAGGGAATCGTACCGGCGATGGCGTTCGGCGAACATGGCCGGCGTGTCACCGAATCGGTCCTGATGGTTGATATCGGCCCCTGCCTCCAGCAACAGTCGAATCCGCTTTTCGGAGTTCTCGAAGGCCGTCACGGCGGAAAAGAGCGGTGTGCGGCCATACCCGTTTTCTATCTGGGGGTCGCCCCCGTGCTCTAACACCAGCTCGAGGTAGTTGTCCATCGGGATGTCGTGAAAAATGCAGGCATGCGAGGGGCTGGGGCCGGCTGCCAGAAAGGTAACCGAATCCCCGGCGTAAAAGGGGTAAATCTTTTCGGTCAGTTTGACATTCGGATCGGCTCCATGTTCGAGTATCCGGCGAAAGACTTCCTCGCCCCCAGGAAAGGCCCATAGTAGTGGTGTCATGTTGCCCCTTCCCCGGGCATTCACATCAGCACCCTGCGCGATCAGTTCGTCGATCTTGCCCAGGTCCTTCGCCTCGATCGCCTTGCACAGGGCAATTACCTTCGGATCGGAAAAGAACTCTTCGGCTTTCCAGCGTACACGCTCATGCGGAGAGCCCTTAGGACGGAGCCACGGGCGCAAGTGCGCTGGAGTGCGCAAGTTGCCCAGCTTCTTTTCTTCGGCCTCGATCCTGGCCCGCACTCGCGCCAGGGTGCGTTTGTCCATACTGTGCCACAACTTCACTCGTTTCTCGTAGTCGTCGAGCGGCCCGGCCTCGGGAAACAACTCTTGCAGAATGCTTCGGTCCACGGTTTTCGCTCGCCATGCTGCTTCCAAGTCACATCCGCGGTCCAGAAGAAACTGGCAAATCGCCTTTCGTAATGCTTCATTCTCTTTGTGCGCATACGCGAGTTTCTGGTGTCCCAGGAGATATCCAACGTTTTGCCAGACAAAATCCTCCCCTTTGGGGCCCACAAAGCGAAAATCGGCGCCGGCCTTCAAAAGTGCCAGCGACCGCTTCATAGCACCCCAGGAGGAACAGTCTGCCAGCAGCAGCGCGGAGTTGCCGGATACTGTAATGTGATTAACATCCGCCCCGGCCTTGATAAGCAGTTCGGTCTTCTCATGCTCCATGTTAACAAGAATCGGCGTCCATCCGCTAGCACCGCGTTCAATGTTCGCGTCAGCACCATGTTCCAGCAATAGCTTGAGGTAGCGTAGCTCAACATCCGGATTGCCCAAGACCTCATGGAAGCACGTGCTCAAGGTAAGGTCGGCGTTGGTCGTAAGAAAGATCAGATATTCGCCATCTAACAGCCCGTTGCACAAGCGGGTTTTTCCGATGATCGGCCGTTGAAGATCTGAGGAAGTCGGATTCGGCGGCGGGAGGTGAAATCTTGTGCGAAGGGCGTCAGAAGCGGCATCCTGCGGCCGAATCGGCCGAATAACAACATGATGTGAAGATAAATAGATGCAAAGATAAAATAGAAAAGCCCGCCGACGCCCGTCAGGCTCCGAGGCTTGCTCA
>CAYVVR010000528.1:0-3173 GCA_964454655.1 uncultured Planctomycetaceae bacterium
ACTAGGAATTCCCATTATTTTTCGGTACTTGGTAACCGTTCGGCGAGCCACCTTGACCCCCTGCTTTTCCAGCTCTTGCACCAATTGATCATCGGTGAAGGGGTTGGAACGATCTTCGTTGTCGATGATCTCTTGCAACTTCATGCGGATTACGTCCCACGCGACCTCCTCGCCGTTCGCGTCGGTCGTCCCACTGACGAAAAATCGTCGCAGGGGAAAGATGCCTTGAGGCGTTTGGATCCATTTGTCGTCGACTGCTCGACTGACGGTCGTCACATGGACACCGACCCGGTCTGCGATTTGCTGCATTTTCAGCGGTTCGATCGCGGCCGGTCCTTCTTTCAGAAAACGTCGTTGATGATCGACGACGGCTTGAGCCACTTTCAATAGCGTGTTGCGTCGTTGCTCGATCGCATCGACCATCCATTGAGCGGCCGTCAGCTTTTTCTTGAGATATTCCTTCGCCTCGGGGGTCAGTTGGCCGCGGGAAATAAGGCGACGATAGTAAGGGCTGATTCGCAACTGCGGTGTTCGACCGTCTTCGAGACGCACCTGGTAGTTGCCCGACTCATCTTCTTCCACGTACACATCGGGCGTAACCAACGGCGCCCGGGTTTCGCTGAAGGCGGCTCCCGGCTTGGGGTTGAGACGACGCAACTCGTTGATCACCCGGTCGAGCGTCTCGATCGAGAGCCCCATCTTCTTTGCAATCAGCGGCAACCGGTTGTGTTCCAAGTCTTCCAAATGCTCTTGAATCAGTTGCCGTAATTGGTGTTCGTACGGGTCGCCCGGACGGACTTGCAACAACAAGCATTCGGCAAGATTTCTGGCTCCGACGCCGGGCGGATCCAGCTTCTGAACCACCTGTAACGCCTGCTCGGCAAGTTGACGATCGTCGTCGGTCGCCTCGGGGCCGAGAAGATCATCTAGGCTTGTTTGCAAGTAGCCGTTTTCATCGAGATTGTTGATGATCCGCTCGGCCATCGCCCGCAGGTCGTCGGCCAGATCGAACCAGGCCAATTGATCGCACAAATAATCCTGAAGCGTTTGCGGCTGAGCGGGCGCGTTCGCCATCGTGTCGTGATAGCGTTCACCGGCCTCCTCGACACGATTCCGCGAAGGCTGGGACTGCTCGTTGACGACTTCGTCCCATTCTTCCCCTAGTGCCGAAAGTCGTTCGAAGTCCTCCTCGTGATTCTCGTCTTCGCTAATGACCAACTCGCGTTCCGAATCGTCGTCGCGTTCCGGCGTATCCTCATCCCGTTGCTCGGGGAGATCGGGATCTTGCTCGCGAAGTTCTAGCGTGGGGTTTTCCATCAATTCCTGTTCGATGCGAGCCTCCAGTTCCAAAATGGGCAACTGAAGGATCTCCATCGATTGAATCATGCGAGGTGCCAGAATCTGCTTCTGCACCTGCTTCAATTGCTGGCCGAGTGACAGCCGCATGACTACACCTTTTTCTTCTTGAAGGGCTGGTCCTTGCCGGTCGACGAACGTCGTCCGCTGCTCGCTCGGACGGGCGGTAGCTCCCGCTACGCAATTCTACCGTTTGCCGACGCAAAGCCCTAGCCGAAAGCGACAAGAAATCGAACGCCGACCGCCCTGCCTGCCCCCGGGGAAACGTCGCAACCGTAAATTCGGGCAGAAGTTAGAGCCCTGATCCACCCCCACAGGCGGAGCGACGTGTCGGCCTCACCGGCCCGTGTTTTCGATACAATCCGCCCCGCGCACGGGCCGATTAGGAAGACGCATCCCAGCGCGGCGCGCTGTCCGTGCCGATCCGTTTCCCTAGAACTGCTGCCTTCCCTCGAGCGCGTCGGTCAGAATCTCTTTGTTGGCGAATTCAATGACGCTGCCGGGAGTGACGCCGCGGGCAAGACGCGTCACCTTCACGGGAAACTGAGAAAGCTGGTTCGAGATGTACAGCGCAGTCCCGTCGCCTTCGGTCGTCGGGTTCGTCGCCATGATGATTTCTTCGATCGGCTCGTCCTGCACGCGTTGAATCAGTTGGCGAATCGTCAAATCTTCCGGCCCGACGTGCTCCAACGGTGCAAGGTGGCCCAGCAACACGTGATAGAGGCCGTGGTAGACGCCGGTGTTCTCGATAGCGATCAAGTCCCGCGGCTGCTCCACGACGCAAATCACGTTCGTTTTCCGGGAAGGATCGCAACAAATCTCGCACAGTTCTCCTTCGGCTAGGTTGAAGCAACGGCGACAATGCCGCACATTTTCCTTCACCGCTCGAATCGCATCGGCGAGTTGAAAAGCTGTTTCGGCCGGTTCGCGCAGCAAAAAATAAGCAATCCGCTCGGCCGACTTGCGGCCGATTCCCGGCAGCTTGGAAATCTGTTCGATCAAATGGACGACCGACTGCGTGAGTTCCGCCATCCGTCTCCTCCGTGTTGCTCAAGGCGAACCACGATTGCGGCACGCCCGTCACGACGGCTGCGTATCGGGCGGCCCGGCCGTGCCGAAAAACGTTCCCATCGCTTGATCCAACCCGGGAATCTCCAAACCGTTGGTCATGCTGCGAATCTCTTCAGCATGCGCTTGTTTGGCCTTGGTGATGGCCTGATTCATCGCGGCGACGAGCAAGTCTTCCATGAGTTCTCGATCCTGCCGCGCCACCAATTCGGGATCGAGTTTGACCGAAAGCACTTCGAGCAGGCCGTTCGTCTCGATTTCGACCATCCCACCGCCCGCCGACGATTGCAGCCGCATCTCGCGCAATCGGTCGGACATCGCCTTCATTCGCTCACCGATCTCGCCGGCATTTCGCAGAATCGACCCTAACGCGGAAAGTCCCGAGAGTCCTTTGAACACACAACACCTCCTGTCGGTTGTCTTCGACGCTGAATCTCGCCCTAAGCTCATTCAGCCGCACTTTGGTCGGCCCCCACCTGTAGCAGTCTTCGCCGACGGGGCGCCAAAGCTTGGAAGAATCTTCGCCAATCTTCGTTTCCCGCATTTCTGTCGCATTTTACCTCAGATAAAGGAACGCGGGAAACAGCCGCCCCCCGTAACGACTACGTCGCCGGAACGCCCGCGGTCGTGCCGAAAATCAGCCCCGACTATCGGCGTCGGAACTGTCGGAGTCACCCGGATCGGCGGCAGGTGGGTCTTGACGGCGTTTCGTCTTCATGACACTGGTCGGGCGTGCGCCAAACTTATCC
>CAYVVR010000529.1:0-3169 GCA_964454655.1 uncultured Planctomycetaceae bacterium
CGCCGGTGCAGCATCCGAACCCATTCCTTGTTCCAAGGCAGGTCGCCGCGCTGGTCGTCTTCGAAAAAACGGTACAGCGTGATGTTGCTTCCACGCAACCGATAAGGTTTGCCGTTAAGCAGAGCGCATTTGAGAACGGGGTCGAAGCCGAACGACCGCATGCCGAAGCGCACGCTCAGGCCGTCGGCCTCGGTGGTCACCGTCGCCCGATACAAGAACGGATCTTCCGGCGACCACAACCGGCAATTCGGCATGGGAAGGACGACCTCGGCCGTCTCTTGCCCTTCGGCAAGTGCGATGCTTTTTTCGGCGACAAGGCTGCGGCCGACGGCGGTCGTGATGCGGACCTCCAGCGACGAACCTTCGACCGCACCGTCGATTTCGGCGATCACGCGCACCTGCTTGCGGTCGATCTCGGGCACGATCTGCACGTTGCGGATCGCCGGCTTGCCCGTCAGGATCAATTCGACCGAGTCGTAGATTCCCGGAATGTAGCGGTATTTCTCGAAATCCCAGCCGCTCGGCGTATCGGGAGGAATCGCCTCGCGATCGGCGCCTACCCGGATGATCAACTCGTTCGTTTGCCCTTCGCCGCGAAGCGCCGGCTTCACGTCGAAGTATCCCGGCGTGAAACAAGGCAGGTGTTCGCCCACGAGTTGCCCGTTCAACCACACTTTGCTGCCGTATTTGGCCTTGTGCAGCTTCAACAGGGCGATCTCGGGCACCGGTCCGTCGATGGTGAATTCACGACGATACCAAAACGCATTACGACGCGAACTCTTTTGCCCCACTTCTTCGAACTTCGGTTCGGCCAGATCGACCAGGCCCGGCACGGGCACCCGCGAGGGAAAGACACTCGGCGGCGTTTCTCCGCTCCCCTCGGCGATCTGCCAGGTACCATCCAACGAAATTTGCCGCCGCGCACCGGCCGACTCGACGGCGGCGTGCGACTGTGCGGCAATCCACGAAACGGCAAGCAACGAAACGACGACCTTGACCAACACCCCTCGCATTACGGCCCTCCCCCTTGCGCTTTACGTGACATCTCGCGACCGCCCCAAAAATTCGGACGCGGCAACCCGAGAGATTGCCGCGCCTCGACGATTGCGTTTACCCGTCGGATAGGGCATCGTTCACTCGCCCTCACCCGGCTTCAGCCGGCGGTGGGAAACAAGCTTCGCAGAAACTTTTGATTGTCCACGTAGCACTCTTCCATGCTGCGGCCTTTTTCGGTGGCTCCCTCGATGATGAGCCAATCGTAGTATCCGATCTCGGCAAGGACGTCGCGCACCTTCTTGAAGTCGATCGGTCCTTTCCCCAACAGGCAGCCGCGTTCTTTGCAGTGGATTTGGCAAATGCGATCGGCCCCCAACGTGCGCAACTCGGCGAAGATGTCGTAGCCGTTGTAGTGCATGTTGGCGACGTCGTAGTACACCTGGACCGCGGGTGAATCGACGCCGTTGAGGATCTTCAAGTGGTCGTCGACGTTGAGCGTGCTTTCGACGCCCAAGATGACGCCGGCCTTTTCGGCCTTGGGCGCCAACCGCTTTAGCTTGGCGATGACGGCCTCTTGCCGGTCGGGCTTGCCGCGGATATCACCTTTGCCGAAGAACGCCAACAAGACGATCTTCTGCCCCATCGCGGCCATGACCTCGATGCATTCTTCGACCCACTTTTCGGTTTGCGGTTCGGTCGCAAAGGGGACACTGTTGAGCACCCCCATCGCCAACGAAGCGATCTCGACGCCCGTCTCTTTCGACTTCGCCAGGTACTGATCGCGAACGGCCTTGTCTCGCAGATCGAACGGCTTGCCGGGTTCACTGAAACTGACCTGAACCCCGTCGAGTCCGATCGCCTTGGCGACGTCGAACGCCTCGATGTTCTGCCGTTTGCCGATCGACCAATCGCAAGCACCGATCTTGTACAAGCGTTTTTCGTCGGCGGCGAACAAGCGGGCCAACGGCGAGGCGGCCAGTCCGGCCGCGGCCCCGGCGGCCAACAACTCGCGTCGATTCATGGTATGCGCCATTTATGGTCTCCTTTGTCGTCAACAGCCCCGAAATCACGAAGGACGATCTCGTACCGGTAGGCGGTACTAGTCTACTCCACCCGGGCCCCGCAAGCCATATCCTTCCTATTTTGCGCGAACAATCCACGCTATCTGATTTCGCAGTCGGTTCGTCTTGACCGGCCTTCGGTGGTTCGCTAGAGTTCCGCCTCGAGAGGCCCATTTCGGGCCGATTTCGTGTCTAGGAGTGATCCCTTTCGCGTCCGAATCGATTTGCCGATGGCAGTCGCCCGTACGGCCAAACAAGTTCCCACCATCGCCTGGCAAGGGCTGCCGCAACGGTTGCGCGTATTACATATTTGCGACCGGCGGCGGACCGGCGGTTGGCTGGCCGACGCATTGGCTCACGACAGCGCCGTCGAAATCGAATTGTGCGAGGTCGTGGGAAGTACGGCGGGCTTGAGCCGATTGCGCGACGAGGTCTTCGACGCCGTCCTCGTAACGCACGATCCCGACGAACTGGACGCCCTGGAGCTGACCGAAGGATTCCGGGCAGGCGGTGCCGACGAGCCGATCATCATTCTCGGCAATCAGTCCGAGCAAGAAATGGCCGTCTATTGCTACGAAGCCGGGGCCGACGGCTACGTGTGCATCCACACCGGCACGACGCGAGGCTTGATCTGGATGGTCGCCCGCGCGGTGCAACATCATCGCCTGATGCGGGAAAACAGGCGACTGCTTCAGGCCGAACGGCAACGGCTTCAGCGGGAACACGAAGAGGCCGAACGCCTCTTGCGCCAGCAACGCCAGCTGATTGCCGACCTGGGCACGCTGACCGAGCATCTGTTGGACGCCCCCGCCGAAGACGACGACGAAAGCGAAGACCGGCCGCGTGCGACCGCCGGGCAAGACGTCCGCATTCCCGGCCTTCCCGATGAACTGGTCGTCCACTACCGCGAACTGCTACGCGCCTACGTGATCATGGGCTCGGGCAATCTGGCCGGCGAATTGGGCCGGTTGGCCGAAATGTTCGCCGTCGCCGGTGTCGGCTCGCAACAGGTGATGCAGCTTCACGTGCACGTGGTCGGCGAGCTGATTCGAGGGCTCGGCGCCCGCAGCAGCCGGCACGTCATGAGCCGCGCCGATCTGTTGGCGCTGGAA
>CAYVVR010000530.1:0-3169 GCA_964454655.1 uncultured Planctomycetaceae bacterium
GCTTCAAACCCATCGCCTTGGGCACGAACGAAAACACCGCTTCGAACGTTCCCTGAAACGGGCTTTGATCCTCAGCCAAGAGTTCGTGTGCGCCGACCGTCTTTTCTTGCCGCTCGACGTAGACGGTCACCCGGTCGAGCGCGTAATCCAAGTCTTCGGCCACCAACCGCAACGGCAACTCCTGCGAGAGGGCAACGGGAGTGTTGTCGGCAGGCGGATCGACCCACGTGATCTCGGGTGTCAAATCGGGCAGAACTTCGACGCGGTAACGAACGGGCCGTCGATTCGCCCGCCCGTCTTCCGCATGACCGCGCAGGATGAACCCGAACGCCGACGGCGCGGCCTTGTCGATCGTTTTCGGATCGCGCGTGAGCGTGAATCGAACGGTTCCTTTCGTCCCGTCGACCCGGCCGCGAACCGGCGACATCCACGGGGCGTCGGGTTCGAGTCGCAAGTCCATCAGCGGTTCGCCTGCCGAGACGAACAACGTCACTTGCGTGCCTTCGACGGCGTGAATGTCTCCGGCGTGATCGATTCGCCGCGGTTCTTCCAACGTGTAGTCGGGATAGCGCAATTCGATCGCATCCAAATCGATCGACAACGGCGGGCGGGCGGTCAAGAGGTACTCTTCCGAGCGGGCGTCGCCGCACTCGATGAAATAGCGAACGTCTTGCCGAACGGCGTCGGAAAGCACGACCTCGAACACATCGTCCTTGCCGTCGGCCGGATGCATCGGCATCGCCTTGTTCACCGCCTGGCCGTCGGCGGTCGAATAGCGCAGGCGAACGGGTTCGACGTCGCGTCTTCCCCGCACGCGGGCGGAAACCTTCACCCGGTCGCCCATGAACACCTCGGCCGTTCCCGGTTCGACCTCGTCGATGTGCACCCGCGTAGGTGCCGGGATGCTGCTCCACGGCAACAACACGCGACCGAAACTCGGAAACGGACTCTTCGGCGACACGACGATGTACAACGCCGTCAAGCCGATCAGCGTCGCCAGTACGATCCCCAACCGAATCACCGGGGCGCGATCGACGACGATCTCCGGCGGAATGTGCTCGACTTCTTCGGCGGCCTTGTGCGCCAGGCCGTGATAGATGTGACGTCCGAGCGGATCCCGCTCGATCGCCTCGCGTTCCGTGCGTAGCAACAAGAAATTGATCAACGCATCCTTGAGCGTCGGCCGGACCTCTTCGCAGGCCTTGGCGGCGTACAACGGGTTCACCCGCCGGACCAACGGCGGCAGGACGGCCTTGACGATCCAAAAGCCCCCAAGCGCCACGGCGACGCTCCAAATCCCCCAGCGCAACAGCCCGGGCATGCCGCCTTCGAATAGCCAATGGTCCAGCAACGCCCCGAGCAACAGCACGCCGACCAACCCCACCAGCAATCCGACGACGCCGATCGTCAAATCGACCATCGCGATCCGTCGGCGGGCATCTTCCACCCGCTCAAACACGCGGTGTTCATCCGGATCGAAAGCGGCTCGATTGCCTGCGGTCGGAAAAGATGTCGCTCCGCCGGCCATTCAGCACCTTCCTGTTCGAGCGGCAACCCCACTCGCTTGGGGGAAAGAAAAGCGGCGACCCTCATTCACTATTATATACCCGCGCCGGGCCGGATTTCCGGAAAATCGCTCCATCTGCGGGGGGATCGTTCCACCCATTTCGAGCAGAACCGCCCAATTCAGGCGGTTTCGGCCTCGACGATGCGCCGCAAGGCTTCTTGATAGTTGGGATACATCAATGCGATCCCAAGTTCCCGCAAAATCTTGTCCGCAACGATGCGTTTTGCCCCCAGATGGCCCTTCGCTCGTCTCCCCGCGGCGGCGTCACGCTCGGGCGGGGCGAATCGTGGCGACGGCAGGCCCATCCGTTCGGCCAAATCGCTGTAGAACTCCCGCCGCGAGACGGGACGACCGTCGGCGACGTTGTACACTCCCGGCGGCGTCAACCGATCGCATCCGGCGGCGATCAACCTTGCGGCGTCGTCGACATGGACGAGATTCAGCATGGCGTCGGGGTCGGTCGGTAACGGTTCGCCGCGTCGCAAGCGATCGACCAACGGAAGTCGCCCCGGTCCGTACAATCCGGCCAACCGAAACACGAGCAGCCGCTCGCCCACTCGCGATGCCTGCAATGCGTGCTCGCCCGCCCACATGGCCGCCGCCGACGCCCGCAACGGACGGCACTCGGCCCACTCATCCACCGGCCGTCCGCCGTGATCGCCGTAGACACCGGTACTCCCCAGATAGGCAAACACCTGCGGCACCTGCGGCAACCGTTCCGCGATCGCCAAGGGGCCGTTGCGATAAAGGGCCTCGCGCGACGCGCCGCAGCCGGGACGATACGACACGGCGTACACGACGGTCTCGACCTCCGGCAACGGCGGCAACGTCTCGGGCTGCGACACGTCGCCTGCCAGCGGATGCCAGTTTTCGTGCGACACCCCAGCACGCTCGGGCCGACGCGACAGACCGAATATCACGTCGCCTTGTTCCAAGAATCGTCGGGCCAAGCGTGCGCCCAAGTAGCCGCACCCGACGATCAATCGGCGTTTCGGTCCTTGCGCGGAAATCGGCTGCGGGGCATCGTGGGAAGACGTCATCGGCATTCCAAAACGTTGTTTTCGTCGATATTCCGTTCCGGCCGTTCAGTTGGAATCACGATTCGGCGGCTCTTCCTTCCGCCTCGTCGCCGAAATCCTCGTCAAGCGGATCGTCCAACGGATCGGGCTGCCAATCGGTACCGTGCGGATTTTCAAGAAACGCGTGCAACAAGATTTGCGCGGCCAGTTTGTCGATTCGGGCCTTCCGTTTCCGTCGCGGCACGGCGGCATCCGACAGCAAGATCCGTGCGTAGCGGGTGGTGAACCGCTCGTCGAAAAACGTGACCGGAACGCCGGTCGTTTCCTGCAACCATTTCGCAAACCGGCGCGTGGCCTGCGAACGTTGACTTTCCTGTCCGTCGCAGTGGATGGGCAATCCGACGACGAACAACGTGATGCCGTGCGTTTCGACGAGACGGCAGAAATACTCGGCATCCTTCGCTTCGTTGCGCCGGGTGTAGGTCTCGAACGGACTGGCGATGATTCGCTCGGGATCGCTCAAAGCGATCCCGATTCGCACCTCGCCATAGTCGATGCCTGCGGCCCGACCGGGCGGTTTTTC
>CAYVVR010000531.1:0-623 GCA_964454655.1 uncultured Planctomycetaceae bacterium
ACGCAATCGGACTTGGCCGGCGTCGACGCGCTGGGAGCACTTTTGCCCGCCCTAGAGGTCATTGGGGATCTCTCGATCGAAATCGTCGATGTCGAGTAAAAAGGCCGACGCAAGAGCGTTGGAACGGACCCATCGGATTCTTAGGCCCTGGCGAGCGAACGGACGACCGGGCAATCGGCAGACGAGGGAGAGTGAGAAACGACATGGCAAAGATTTACACCCGGACGGGCGACTTGGGCGAAACCGGTCTTTTTCGTGGACCCCGCGTGGGAAAAGATTCCCCACGCATCGAGGCGTACGGGACGGTGGACGAGGCCAATTCGGTTTTGGGCATGTTGCGGGCGATCGGTGTGCCCGACGACATCGAGCAAATGTTGAACGGCATCCAGCACGACTTGTTTCGGCTAGGGGCCGAGTTGGCGACGCCGAAGGCGGACGGCCCCGGTTGTACGAAGATCGGTCCTGCGGACGTCGAGCGGCTGGAGGGCTGGATCGACGAACTCGACGCCGCGTTGCCGGCGATGCGATATTTCGTCTTGCCCGGCGGATGTCCGGCCGCGGCGATTGCACACCTTGCACGCACCGTGTGCCGTCGTGCGGAACGTCGCGTCGTTACGCTTATT
>CAYVVR010000531.1:633-3168 GCA_964454655.1 uncultured Planctomycetaceae bacterium
TCGCGAGACGAAGCCATTTCTTTGTATCCGCTGCAATACTTGAACCGCCTCAGTGATTTCTTGTTCGTCGTTGCGCGAACCCTCAATGCACGCACCGGCACGCCGGAGCCGCCGTGGATACCTGATGCGGCCGGCAATGGTCTGAAAAATGCCTAGAATGCGTGCATTGTGTCTGGTGTGTGCATGGTTAGTGTGCTTATAGCTGGTCGGCGGCTTGCGGTATGTCTTGTGTGAACGGTCCGTCCGAATTCTTTCTGGTGTCGTAAATTCTTTGTGTGCATGTAGTTATGGTTCGTTCTGCTTGCTGGGCCGGGTGTTCGGCACGAAGTGTGCATGATCTCTTTTGAGCACATCGTTCCGTCGTTGCGGCGGCGTGGCCGCACCTTCTTTGAGCAGTTACGGCTGGCCTGCCGCGATGGACGGGTGGTTCTTGGTAAAGCACTCGGTGTTCTTGGATGGGAGCTATGCAAGCAACGAAGCTGCGGAGTCGGTTGGAGAAACGCGGATCGTTTTTCGGCGGGGGAGGCGCGATATTGGCGGGGAGCGTCATGGCATTAGTGTTGACGATCGCCTTGCCCGTTCGCGGTGAAGAAGTAACGAGTCTTCCGGATACCCCCCGTGTCGGTGAAGCCGAAAGCGTCGTTCTTGGACAACCGGAGGATGCGAATGTCGCTCCGGCGGAAGAAACGTCTGAGTACGATCCGGTCGACAACGTGTGGTTGCTTTTGTGTTCGGCCTTGGTGTTGATGATGACCGCCCCGGGGTTGGCGATGTTCTACAGTGGGCTCGTGCGCCGCAAGAACGTGTTGAGCGTGATGATGCAATGCATGTTTCTGATGGCCATGATGACGGTCGTATGGGCATTGTGGGGGTACAGTCTGTCGTTTGGCGGCTCGGGGGCGTGGATCGGGGATGCCTCGTATCTTTTCATGAAGAACACCGGTCCGCAGCCTGCGGGTGATTCGATTGCGTACCCGCTGTTTCCCGGACTGACCGTTCCTGTCCTGACGCACATGTTGTTCCAGGGGATGTTTTTCATCATTACGCCTGCTTTGATCTGCGGGGCGTTCGCCGAGCGAATGAAATTCAGCGCGATGGTCCTGTTTTGCTTATTTTGGGGCACCGTGGTTTATGCTCCGCTCTGTCACTGGGTGTGGGGCGGCGGGATTCTGCAATACGGCAGCGACTACGCGATAGCGGGTGGAGCGTTGGATTTCGCGGGCGGAACGGTCGTGCATATCAGTTCAGGGGTGTCCGCGCTGATTTGTGCCTTGCTGATCGGTAAGCGATTGGGATACGGGGTCGAGCCCATGCCGCCGCACAACATGACGTATACCGCCCTCGGCACGGCATTGCTGTGGATGGGCTGGTTCGGCTTCAATGCCGGCAGCAGTTTGGCGGCTACGGAAACGGCCTCGCTGGCTTTCGGCACGACGCACTTCGCCGCGGCAGCCGGGGGGCTTGCTTGGGCCGCGGTCGAATGGATTCGCGACAAGAAACCCACTTTGTTGGGGACATGTTCGGGCGTGGTCGCCGGACTGGTGTGTATCACACCTGCGGCCGGATTCGTCATGCCGATCTCGGCCATCATCATGGGGGCCTTGGCGGGCGTCGTTTGCTATTTCTCCGTTGCGGTGATCAAGCCGAAGTTCGGGTACGATGATGCTCTTGACGCATTTGGCGTGCACGGCGTCGGCGGAACGTTGGGGGCGATTTTGACCGGCGTGTTTGCCACGAAGTTGGCGATGGGAGATGTCGACGGTCCTGCTTTGGGTATGATCGAAGGCGGCTCGTTGATCGTCGGGCAAATCGTCGCTGTCGTGATCAGCATTGCTTTCGCGGCGATAGTTTCTTTCGCGGGGCTGAAGATCATCGACGCCTTGGTCGGACTGCGAGTCGGCAAGGAGGATGAGATCGTGGGGCTCGACATCAGTCAGCACGGGGAAGAAGGTTACATCTTCAATTGATACGGCACGGCTGTGCCGATATGACTATTCCGTTCATTGCACGCAGTGGAGATCGACAACCATGGTTTTCGTCAAGTATCGAGAGGCTGCGATGCAGGCGAATCGAGAATTGCGAATGCCGTAGATCGGTCGCGTGGGTGGCCGCAAACATTTCTTCTCGTGTTTCTGGATTAGGAGACTGTTCATGAAAAAAATCGAGGCCATCATTCGGCATTACAAGTTGGACGAAGTCAAGGCGGCCCTCAACCGCCGCGGAATTGCGGGGATGTCGGTTACCGAGATCCGCGGTTTCGGGCGGCAAAAAGGGCACACTGAGACGTATCGCGGAACCGAATATACGGTCGACTTCGTGCCCAAGATGAAATTGGAGATCGTGGTTCGCGACGAAGACGTCTCGGCCATCGTGGAGACTATTTGCGACGCGGCGAAAACAGGCCAGGTGGGCGACGGCAAAATCTTCGTCAGCGACATTGCCCAAGCCGTACGCATCCGAACCGGCGAACTCGACGACGAAGCGCTATAAAACCGATGAACTGAACGTTGTTCGAGCGGTCGCCGTATTTTGATG
>CAYVVR010000532.1:0-3162 GCA_964454655.1 uncultured Planctomycetaceae bacterium
GGCCGAGACCCTTACCGTGGTGCGATTCGGGACGCTGCCGGAACAGGCAGAGTATGCCGTAGCCAGGATCGACGCCGAGCTCAAGGCGAACGGGCACACGTTGCATGAAGTTCGTAAGCCGGACGAGGCGGTTTCCAATGTGGTTGTGTACTGCGGTACGGCGACCGATCAGACGCTTCAAGACATGATCCAGCGATCGGGAGCCGTCTTGCCCGAAGAAGCCGAGGGCTACACGCTGATTCGCAAGACGGACGGCGACCGGCGCCGGTTGATCGTTTGCGGAAAAGACGGGCCTGGACTGATGTACGGGCTTCTCGACGTGGCCTGTGCAATTCGCACGTCTGCGTCATTGCAGGCCGCAGCCGACCGGGTGCGGACGGGAACGTTCACGCCGTTTCTGACGGATCGCGCCGTCTCGACGTACACAATGCAGCGTCGTCTGTTCGAACAACGTCTGCACGATCCGGCCTATTGGGATACGTTGTTCGACATGTTGGCCGAAAGCCGCATCAATAGTTACGTGATCATCTTCGGATACGAAAACGGCGGCTTCATGGCGCCGGTCTATCCGTTTTTCTTCGATGTCGAAGGCTTTCCGGAAGTGCGATTGAACGATATCACGCCGCAAGAGCAACGTGCAAATGCCGACGCGTTGCGCCGCTTGATACGTCAAGCACATCGGCGAGGAATTCGGGTGACCCTCGGCATTTGGGACCACATCTATCGCGGAGGCGTACAGTCGGGAGGCATCACCGATTCAACGGCGCAGCCGGGCGCGGCGGCCGGTCATCTGGTAACCGGCGTAACCAGGGAAAATCTCGCCGCGTACACGAAAGCGGCGCTAGAGAAACTGTTGGCGGAATTTCCCCAGATCGACGGCATTCAATTCCGCATGCACTGGGAATCGGGGCTTACCCGCCAAGAAACACCCGGCTTTTGGCGCGACGTGTTCGCAAAGCTGCACGCGCTTAAGCCGAAGATTCGTTTCGACCTGCGGGCGAAAGGATTACCCGACGAAGTCATCGACGAGGCCGTTCGGCAGGAACTCCCCTTCCGGATTGCAACCAAGTACTGGATGGAACAGATGGGCATGCCGTTTCATCCGACCCACGTGAATGTGCAAAATCAGCACGATCGCAGACACGGCTACGCCGACCTGTTGCGATATCCGAAACGATACGAAATGCATTGGCGATTGTGGAACGGCGGCACGACGCGGATGTTGTCGTGGGGCGATCCCGGTTACGTGCGCCGCTTCGCCGAAAGCTGCCTCCTATATGACGGGCGAAGTTTCGAAGTCAACGAAATGCTCGCGACGAAGATGCTCGGTGAACCGCACGAAGCCGAGCCGTTTTCGCTGCTTCAGCCCGAGTATCGGTTTTACCGTTACGAGTGCGAGCGGTACTGGTACTTTTATCGCGTGTGGGGGCGGCTTTCGTACGATCCGACCTTGCCCGACGACTTCGCACGCGACGAGTTCGTTTGGCGATTCGGAAAGGCGGTCGGTCCGCACGTGATGGCGGGGCTGCATCGCGCTTCGCAGGTTCTTCCTCGCATCGTAGCGGCGGCTTACAACTATCGCTTCTTTCCCACGACACGCGGCTGGGCGGAGATGATGCGGTTCGGCGACTTGCCGACGTATGCGGCCGGGACGGGTACCGACATCGAGCAATTCGAAGGCTACCAAGCCGCGGCCGAGCGGCTATTGGCCGGAGAATCGACCACCTTGCGTTCCCCCCTTCAAACGTCGCGTTGGTTCGAAGAGACCGCCGATGCGATCGATGAAGAGGTTATGGCTATCCGCACACGCGAAACATCCATTCCGGAACGAGCGAGGCAAGAGCTGGAAACCGTCGTGTGCGATCTTCGAGTCTTGGCCGGTTTGGCGCGATATCATGCCGCGAGAATGAGAGCGGCGGTGTGGTATCACATCGCAAAAGAAACGAAAGCCTCGCAAGCGAAATCGCAGTGTGTCGCCGAGGCCGAAAGGGCGTGTCGCGCGTGGCGGTCGATCGTCGAAGCTGCCGAGGGCATTTACGCAGACGAGGTTGCCTTCGGCGTGCACCGAGTCGGATTTCCGCGAAACTGGCGAGAAGAATTGGCGGCTTTGGAAGCCGAATTGCCCGCCCTTGGTGAATTGCCGGCACCCCAGACAATGCCTGTGGAAACGTTTGTGCGTCTGCGGGAGCGTATGGAGCGAGATGCGACACCTCCTCGTTTCCACGTCGCGTGCGCCGAACCGAAACCGGCGACGCCGGGCAAAGACTACATCGTCTCGGTACGTGTAAGCGGAAACGTGCCGCCGGCGGCAGTCCGTTTGCACTATCGGCACGTTACGCAATTCGAAGATTACGAAGTGATCCCGATGACTGCCGAGGGGGCGTCAGGGACGTATCGCGCAACGATCCCCGGTGCGTTCATCGTGCCCGAATGGGACACGATGTATTTTGTGGAAGTGGCAGCCGAAGACGGGGCGGGAGGACGGTTTCCCGACTTGGAAACAGCATTGCCCTACGTCATCGTGCCGACGGCACGTTGACGCCGACTCAAGCGGCTAGGACAAGCAGAGCAAACGCCGAAACGGATGGCCGCGGCCGTTCCAAGAGCGGCCGGCTCACGTTTCGATACGTGATTCACCGAACAGGTCGCCGCGGTGGCCGGATTCCTTCGGGGCTCCCCATTTCAGCCAGTCGGGCCACCATTCCGGAGCATGTGAATAGGTATGCGGGACACCCGGCAACGGGACTTTCAAGAAATCGCAGCGGGCCCCAAATAAGAAGTTGATCAGGTAGTATCCGATCACCAGCCCGACGATGCCGCCGAGCACGATCTTGATGAGTTCGCCCCAAATCGGTTTTTCCTTGCGCACGCGTGTTCGTGCGATCGTGGCACCATTCGACGATTCGTCTTCATCACCGGTATCGATTTGAATGCCCGCCGGAGCGGAAGCATCGTCGTCGGTCACCGAAATGCCCGGGAATTCCTCCGAAATGGCGCCCCACATGGCCCCCACTTCGGCCTCGGCCGGGGCATCGTCGTCCAGGGAAACCTTGCCCTCGCGAATGAACTGCAGGCTCAAGGTGAGCGCGCGGGCAACCTGTTCACCAATCGGCTCCTCTTCGCCCTCGGGAATCACGTCGGCGAGCGAAACCGGCTCTCCTT
>CAYVVR010000533.1:0-156 GCA_964454655.1 uncultured Planctomycetaceae bacterium
TGCGGTTCGACGCGTGTGGATTCGTCCCCCAACGCGCGGGTGAGCTTTTCGCGCAACATCAGGCGGGCGCGCAGCAGCCGCACCTTCGTGTTCGCTTCCGAGATCCCTAAGATCTCCGCCGTTTCGGCGGTCGACATCCCTTCGACATCGCGCAAT
>CAYVVR010000533.1:166-3156 GCA_964454655.1 uncultured Planctomycetaceae bacterium
GCAAGACGCGCAGCAAAAAGTAAGCAACTCTGATCGCCTCGTTCGAGAAGAAAGCCGCCGGGCGTCGGCCGAAACCGGCCGGGGGCGACGTTCAATCGTGCCGGTGCGGTTCGACGCGTGTGGATTCGTCCCCCAACGCGCGGGTGAGCTTTTCGCGCAGCATCAGGCGGGCGCGCAGCAGCCGCACCTTCGTGTTCGCTTCCGAGATTCCTAAGATCTCCGCCGTTTCGGCGGTCGACATCCCTTCGACATCGCGCAACAAGAAGACGAGGCGATACTTGTCGTCCAGCTCGTCGAGGGCCTCGTGCAACAGTTGCTGCACTTCTTTACGCCTCGCGATTTCCTCGGGCGTTTCCTTCCACTGGGCGATGTACTGAGGAAACGGAATTTCGTCTTCGCGAGTCCCTTCCCCCAACGGAGCGGTTTGCCGCACTTTTTTCTTGCGCAACAACCCCAAAGCGTTGTTCGTGGCAATTCGCAGCAACCAGGTCGAAAAGGCCGAGTCGCCGCGAAAATCTTCCAGATGCTCCAACAGGGAAAGGAACGTCTGTTGGACCACCTCCTCGGCGTCGTGCCGGTGGTTGAGTATCCGGAAAGCCAAGGCGAAAATCCGCCGCTCGTAGCGGGCGACAAGCCCCTCGAAAGCCGCAAAGTCTCCCTTGCGGGCACGTTCGAGTAGTTGGATATCGCTGGGCGTTTCCGGCATGGCGGCGATCCGAAATCCGTCGGGTCCCTCTTCGTGGCGATGGAAAAATATCAAGGCATGTCTACTCTACCGGTGCGCCCATGCTTTCACAAGCTACACTCGCTTGGGGGGACAATCTCCCGCTTGGCCCCTTCACCAGGTACCGCCTGTACCAAATTGCCGCGTTTGCCAAACCATCACCTGCGATGATTCGTAGCGGAAAAATGACGCAAGGGATTCGATCGTAGAATGCCCTCGTTGCAGCCGGCATCGAGCGTCAATTTGTCCTGTCATAATCACCACAATCGCGATAAACAGGCGTGTCAAGTCGGGAAGGCTCGGAAATCTGGGACAAAATCCCTCGACCAGCGGGCGTCGGCCGGGAAATTCGGCACGATCGGGCTTCCTCGACAAAGAGCATGAAATCCAGAAAAAGCGAGTAACGCGAGATATCTCGTGCAGTCATCAATCCTTTCGCAAACTACGCCGAAACGCTATACTAGCTATCTTTCGTTTTTGTACGGTGCGGCCACTGTTCGACCACTTCGGTGACCGTTCGCGTTGAGCTCGGCCCATCGGATCAAGCCGGGCGGTTTCAAGTGGTTACGTGGATAGCATGCGAGCGACAAACCTTCACGATTTGCCGCTTCCGAGGTGCATCTGGGACATTTAGCACATTTGGTCGAACGTTTAGCAGGAGCGAGTCGTGAGCATCGAAAACCTTCACAAGATCTTCAACCCGGAACGTGTGGCGGTCATCGGGGCTAGTGACACCCCGACCAGCGTCGGGTACACGGTCTTGCGAAACCTGATCGGTTCGGGCTTCCGAGGAGTCGTCTATCCCGTCAATGCCAAGCGGGAATCGGTGCAGGGAATCCACGCGTACAACAGCGTCGAAGCCTTGCCGCACGCTCCCGATCTGGCAGTGATCTGCACGCCGTCGCGGACCGTTCCCGGTCTGGTCCGCAGCCTGGGTGAAATCGGCACCCGCGGGATCGTCGTCATCTCGGCCGGATTCCGGGAAATCGGTGAAGAAGGCCGCGAACTCGAACGGCAGTTGCTCGAAGAAAAGAACCGTTTCCCCGGAATGCGGATTATCGGGCCGAACTGCTTGGGAATCATCGTACCCGGCATTTGCCTGAACGCCAGTTTCGCCGCCGCGACGCCGCAGAAGGGACACATCGGGTTCATCTCGCAGTCGGGGGCGTTGTGCACCTCGGTTCTCGACTGGGCGATCGACGAAGGAATCGGCTTCTCGTACTTCGTGTCGGTCGGAAACATGATCGACGTCACGATCGCCGACCTGATCGACTACTTCGGCACGCAAACCGACACCCAGTCGATCATCTTGTATATCGAATCGATCACCGAGGCTCGCGAGTTCATGTCGGCCGCCCGGGCCTTCGCCCGCACGAAGCCGATCGTCGCCTACAAGGCCGGTCGCTTTGCCGAATCGGCCCAGGCAGCCGCGTCGCACACCGGAGCGATGGCGGGCGTCGATGCGGTGTACGAGGCCGCGTTCCAGCGGGCCGGCATCGAGCGTATCTTCCAGATCGAAGACATGTTCGACTGTGCCGAACTGTTGGCCCGGCAGCAACCGCCCAAGGGCGACCGCTTGGCGATCGTCACCAACGCCGGCGGCCCCGGGGTGATGACCACCGACAGCTTGATCGCCCGCGACGGACATCTGGCGAAGCTCTCCCCCGAGACCATCGAAAAGATGAACGAGTTCCTGCCGCCGTTCTGGTCGCACGGGAACCCGGTCGACGTGCTGGGAGACGCACCGCCGGAACGATTCGCCAAGGCGCTCGAAGCCGTGTTGGACGATCCGGGCGTCGATGCGGTGCTGGTGATTCTCACGCCGCAGGCCATGACCGACTGCACCGGAACCGCCCGCGCCGTCGGCGAAATCGCCAAGAAGAGCAACAAGCCCGTGCTGGCCGCCTGGATGGGCGGACACATGGTCGCCGAAGGCATGCAAGTGCTCAACGAAGCGGGCGTCGCAAGCTACACGACCCCCGAAAAAGCCGTGCGAGCGTTCATGCATTTGGTCTCTTACGCCCGCAACCTGAGCATGTTGCACGAGACGCCGCGCGACATTCCGATGTCGTTCTCGTTCGACCGGCAGCGGCTGCGAAACGTCTTCGAAAGCATCCTCACCGAAGGCAGCGAAATTCTCTCGGAAACCGTTTCGAAGGCCTTCCTCGAGGCGTATGAAATCCCGGTCACCAAGCCGCACGTCGCCCGCTCGGCCGACGAGGCCGCCGAAATCGCCGCGCGAATCGGGATGCCGGTGGTGCTCAAG
>CAYVVR010000534.1:0-3139 GCA_964454655.1 uncultured Planctomycetaceae bacterium
CGGCGGCCCGGAAGGAGCGGCCGTCGCTGCCGGTGAATCCACCGGCCCAATAAAGATGGGATGCTCGAAGGCCTTTACCGGCCAACAGTTCGGCGCCCTTGGCCTCACCGAAGTCGCTCAGCTTGTGCCGCCATACGCCCATCGCCGGGATTCCGGCCGCGGCGTATCGTTCGACGTCTTCTTCAAAAGACCAACGAAAAGTCGTGGTTTCGTTGACCGAAAGGAATGCCATCCGTGCCGACTCCTTGGGGTGTCGTTCTACCGTCGAGAGTTTCCAAGTGAAAAGGTTCGGTCCCAAGTCCGCGGAAAACAGCCTCCCTTTTCCGCGGCCCCGGTTCACCGATCCCCACCACCGCGGTAGTATGCCCGATGCCGAATCGGATGTAAAGAACGGTCGGCCCGCTCAGAAAGCGTACGACCGGTGGTCGCAGGACCGCAAGATCAATCATCCGCCTTGCGCTGCGTCTTGCGGGCGCGACGGTTGCCGCGTTCGCCCTTTTTGGGGCCGGAATTTTTTGAGGCGTCGTCGGGATCGGACAAGTCCCAAGCGGTAAGCCACCGGACTTCTACCGGCTCGAGCCCGTATTGCTCTCTTAGGCGTTTGTCGAAGTCGGACATGTGGCCGGCCCCGTAGAAGATCGCAATCTTCTTGGCTCCCTTGTCGATTTGCGCGTCGAGCACTTCGAGGGCTTTGGCGTTTCGCCCGGCGATGAGGGTCGATCCTTGTTCGCCCGCCAAGGCGTCGATGGCTGCGGTCGCGTCGTCGGCCATCTCGCCACATAACGCTCGCTTGAGGGCCAAGGCACGGTTTTCGCTGAAAAAGGCGGCCAAGACATCAAAATCGCCGTTCTTTCGGCTTGGGGCCGAGTTGCGCGCCATCTGGTAGCCCATCATCTTCAGCATCAGCTTCCACAAGCTTTCGTCGCGTTCGGCCATCGATTGCGCGAACTCGGTGGGATCCATGTCGGCGTGAACGAAGTTTTTTCGCGTGTAGTCGATGCAATCCAGCTGATATTCGAGTTCGAGCATTTCCTTCATGCCCATTTGCATCGCGCTGACCGGATGCCGAGGCATGCCGACACCCCCCTTTGGAACCCTCGTGCCTTCGGGGGCGACGAGTTCGTAGAGGACGACGTCGTATTTACGCAGAAGGCGGTTCAGTTTGTCGTAGTAGGCGGCATCGCCGATGTGAATGACGCCCACGAGATCCACCCGCAGATCGGATTCGCCGGCGTTCGGTTTTGCATAACCGACGATCGCCGTTTGCAGGGCGATCGGGGTGCCCGAATCGTCCCGCCTTGCGCGAATGAAGCTGTCGGGGGCGATGTCCTTCTTCGATTCGGCGGACGCCGTCGTGACGAACGTGGCCGTCAGGAGGACGGCGAGCACGAGACGTACCCCTGGAGAAACGAACAAACAACGGTCGCGTGTACCACGGAAACGGGCGTCGGTGGCCATGGTGGTCCTTGGGCTGGTCGCCATGCGGTTTGAAGAGGATAACTGCTTTATTTGCAATGACTTAGCGTGTGAAGCCATGGGGCGCTGCTCGCGCAGCCGGCAAACGGCATCCTGAAAAACGGAACACGAGCTGTCGGGGCCGGCTTCTTCGCCGAATTGTACGTCGTCGTTGTGACGATTTCACCCGTTTTTTTGATCGTGTGCCCCATAAGAGGGGAATCGGTATTACTGGAAAAACGGGAACTTTCCCTAAAGTCGGCGCGTCCAATCGTGGAGCCGGCATTCTTGCGCACGCGGATCGCGTGCCTCCTGCGTGTTTGGGCAAGCTTTAACGAACACGACGACTATGATGCTGCCTGTCCGCCCAAGACTCTCGCCCTGCGCCGTCCGGGTTGCGTTGCCCCCGGTGGCTCCGCGCAGGTGGTGTGCGATTGTCGAGGGGGGAGGCCTTGGTACACATAGGGGGGCAGATTCTCGGTCGAGGCGGTTCGGGCAGGTGCACACGGTTGGAAAAGGGGAGGGGGGAAGGGCCGTTCTCGGACCGGAAAGGTCCGGTTGTGACGGTCGCCATCGGATGCGATTCCCCATATTCCAGCCGCGTTCGCAAAGTCAACCCTTGACCGGATTTCGGCGCGGAATCATGATAAAGCCGTCTATCTGGTTGGTTTGGGCAAAATACGGTGCTTTTCTCGTTTCCCAGATTTTGGGAGCTCAAATCAGCCGGGCAGCTTGGTCTTTTCCCCTCGAAGTGGGGTGTTTTCGGCCGGGGGCCGTGTCGCGAGGAAAGCGGCAGCGTGGTCCGTCGGTCGCCGTTTCAGCGAGCAGGGCAGGAAGCCTCCGACTCGTTAGCCATAAATGGTTTCCATAAGCAGGTATCCCTCGTCGCCGGATCCTTTGGCATCGGCGAATCGAGACTCATCCAATAGAGGTTCCCAACAGATGTCCTCGATGCGACTGCCCAGTTTTCGAAGGAACAAGTCGATGAAGAAGAGCGCGCTTGGTCGTTGGGGGAGCGACTCCCGATCGCTACGGCGAGGCCGAAAACACCGCCGCCTGGCCATCGACGCTCTGGAAGAGCGGACCATGTTGAGCGTCAGTCCGCTCCAAATTGACGACAATCTCGTCAACCAGTCGCTCATATCTGTTTCTTCCGGCGGCCCGACGTCTAGCTCTTATGTCAACTTCGACGGCGGGACGATCGAGTCGCAGTCGATGGCGGTCGACAACGACGGCGATTTCGTCATCGTCTGGTCGCGGTGGGATCCGGTGCTCGACCCGAATACCGGCACACCGATGATCGATCCGCAGACGGGTGAGCCGCTGACCGAGAGTAACATCTACGCGCGCTATTTCACCGACGAAGTTCAACGCATCACCTTGCCTTCGGGCGTCGTGGCCGACAACGTCGCCGGCGCCTACGGAACGTTTTCGTTGGTGTACGGCGGCTACCAGCTCAAACAGAAGCTGACGTTTTCGGCGACGTACGAACCGTACGTTTTCTCTCAGTCGCCGATCGCGGGACAGGTCGTGCTTCAAGCCGACGGCAACGGTGACGGCGTCATCGATCCGAGCGAAAAGACGACCTTCATCTACGACGAGACGCAAGATCCGGCCACGATCGCCGCTGCCTTGGAAAGCGGGTTGCAGGGAATCGGCGGCGCCTTGCAAGACGCCAAGGTGA
>CAYVVR010000535.1:0-3136 GCA_964454655.1 uncultured Planctomycetaceae bacterium
CGCCCGTCATCGATCGCAAGTAGCGCGGCGTCACCGACCGCGACCGGCCCCCAGACACATCGGCCGCCCAACTCTAAATCGCCTTCCGATTCCAAATCGGGCAGACGATGGGCATGCATCGTGTACCGACCGTCCACCGTCAAGACAATGCCGCTCAATTCGACGATGCCGCTCGGTCCCACATCCGTCGTCGCCGCGGCTTCCAACGAGACATGTCGAGTCGGTGCATCGCGAAGACTCACGCGGAACACACCATGCTCACGATCGGCGAGTAACACCTCGCCTTCGGCGGTCGCTGTGGCGTCGACCCACGTAAACCGTTCGCGAGGCGACGCCGGAAGCTGCAAAGGCCGATATTCCCCTTTTCCGCTTTTCCAATCGACCGCATAGACACGGCCTTTTTCGCTTGCCGCGATGAGCTGCCCTTTCACAAACGCGACCGCTTCGGCCACGGGCTCCGGAAAGCGGATCGCCGTCGTCTGAAACGACGTTCCCTCGGTAGCCGCCTGGAGCTTCCAGAGGCGATCCCCTCGCGACGAAAAGGCCAACCATTCGTCGCCGCTAACACGGATCAACCGGCCGATATCACCCGGTTCTTTCGTCGTGGCCGCCGCGTGCGTGCCAAGCAGCACGCCGTCTTTCGGCAATTGCGACAGTCGAAACATATCACCGGCTCGGCTGATGAAGCAGGGAGCCGCCGACTCGTTTATCGACTGTGTTTCGACAGATGGTTCGGCGGGAATCGCGATCCGCACTTTCCATCGCAGCTCTCCCGAATCGGTGTCGACGGCTGCGACCACCACGCCCGGTTGTTTCGTTTCCCTTGCCGAATAGAACACGGTGTTTCCGATGACCACCGGCGGACCGAGGGCGGTCGTTCGTTCGACGGCAATCCACTTCGGCAGCAACCGGCGCGCCGACGCTTGGAATTCGTACTTGGTCAATTGCGAATCGGCAAGATACACGGCGCCGTCGGCATACGTTGCGTAATGAAGCCCGGGCCCATCCTGACGGCCCAGTTCCTGCCGCTTGCCCGAGGCCAGGAATGTGACCGGCTCTTCCGGTTCACCGCCGCGCAATTCATAGATGAGCAAATCACCGCCGGTCGTAACCGCCAACACGCGTGAGCCGAACACGATCGCCGGGCTACGAATCACCCCGTCGATCGTCAACTGTTGCACCTCGACGACGGGCACATTTTCGTCGTCGGGATTTTCCACGTTGAACACACGCAGCCTGGTTTTCTCGCCCGTCTCCTCAAACACCAGCAAGTACGGGTCGACGAACAACGGCGGTACGCGAACCGTTCCCATTTCGTGCCCCAAGTAAACGACCTGCCGACAGGCTTTTGCCTCGGGGTCGATCACGAACAGATTAGAATGAACGGCCGCTTGGTACCATCGACGACGCCGCGAATCGACCACCGGAGCCAGCGTCAACTCTTGCGGAAGTCGCCACACACCGCGTGAGTCCCCGGTCTCGGCATCGAGCACGACGATACGCCCGCTGCGCGTCGCCACGAGGATTTCGTTACCGTTGACCACCGGCAGCGCGTCAAGCGGTTCGCCGATGACTTTGTACCAGCGAACCGAGCCGTCCGCCGACGACACACGCTCGATCGCCTCAGCGTTCCAATCAACGGCGAGAACATCATCGCCGGGCTTGTGCCCAAGAGGCACGGGCAACAACGGCACGGCATTCACGGCGACCTTCGCACCGACGCGATGCGTCCACTTCAGGCTGCCGTCCGTCGCGTCGAGTGCAAACAGACTGCCGGAAACGGCAACGAACAATCGCGAGCCTTCGGGAACCGCGGCCTCTCCCTGCTGTACCACAGCAGCCAAGGCCGCTTGATCGAGGCGGTTCTCAACGTCGCGACGAACCGGCTCTCCGACCGCCTCGTCGGAAAACGTCACCCGCTTTCCCTCCGCCTCAGTCACCTGCGCAATGACCGTTTGAAGTTCCTTGTCGGAGGCAAGCGAAGGATATTGTTTCAACAGCCGACGCCGAACGTCGTAGGCCTCGTCCGATTTTCCGCTTTCCAAAAGCTTCTTGATCTCGGCAATTGCCTCGACGCGTTTGTCTTCTTTCGTAATTTCCCGACGCGCCCCGTCGAGCAACGCCTGGATGTCGGCCAGCCGCGTCTGCGGACGTTTCTCCTTCGGTACGTATCGCTCCAACAGCGCCAACGATTCTTCGGCCGCATCGACCAAATCCGGATCCCGCTTTTGGTACGCCCGCTGGGCCAACTTTTCGGAAAGCTTCGGCAAGAGTGCCGTCAGTTCGCCTTCGGCCTCGGCGCGGAAGACGTCCTCGTCGTCGATCTGGGGAAGCACTTCTTGAGCAAGATCGAGTGCTTCGTCGGGAGGTGCCCCTTCGACGGCCTGACGCAACTGCGCCAAACCGCGGCGAACGCGTGCGGCGCCGGCTTCGGGATGATTCGGAAACCGCTCCAAAAACATGTCGTACTTGTGAATCGCCTGCGTATACGAGGCGCTACGGTAGTCGTCGTCGGCTGCGGCCAACAGCTCGTCGCCGCCCTGGCGATTCAAGATCCAAACCAACGCGATCGCCGCGAACAACAACAGAAGAACGCCCCCCGCCCCCCAAAGCAAAAGAGGCGATTCCCATACATTTCGCCGCTTCTTGGCGGGCGGTGCCGGCCCCTGCAGGGCATCCATCCCGGCATCGAAGCCCCCGGGGAACCCCATACCCGGCATCGACGGGGGAACCGCTCCGGGAGTCGGCATTCCCATGGGTGATCCCGGCGGCGCAGCTTGCGGATAGCCGGGAACGCCCGGTTGCATCGGCGCCCCCCCTCCCCCTGCCACCGGTGCAGTCGGCGACGGCGGCGTAGGAGTCGAAGGGGCTTGCATCGTCGGTTGAGCCGACGGCGTAGGAGCCGACGGCGAAGCGGGAGACGACTCCACCGGTTCGGCCTCCGGCGGCTCGTCGGCGAAACCCAGCTCCTCGTCTTCGTCGACAATCTCGATCGGTGCTTCCTCTACGTCTTCCTCTTCGGCTGACTGGATGCCGGAAATATCGACTCGAGAATCGCTACTCGATAGCGGCAACGGCTCGGGACGCTTCCGCTCTTCCTCCGTCGATTCCTGGGATGCTTTGTCGAGCAATCGTT
>CAYVVR010000536.1:0-2660 GCA_964454655.1 uncultured Planctomycetaceae bacterium
TGTACGGCCTCCAACGCATGCCGGTCACGTTATACGCCGATCAATGGGAGCGATTGCTTGGCTTCGCCGATCAGATCAAGGCCTTCATTGCCGAACACGAAGGCGAGCTGAAACGCAAGACGGCCGACGGCTGATCTTGCACGACCTGCGTCGGCAAAAGCTCTATTCGCATGAGACCGCGAGCCGAAATCCGCTCGGAAGCCGCGGCCGATGACTTTTCGTGTTGCCGCTGAATGTTGTCGACAATATCAAACAGCACAGCGAAGCGAAAAGCCCGTCGCGCTCCCGCGGTAACTTGGGGGCGATGGGACGGTAAAAGGGGGGTAAAACGAGCCGATCGCATCTTTTGAGGCGACTGAGGAAACGGTCGGGGGGGAGATTGTGCCGTCTTCGCGACCGTTCCGGGGGATCTGAGCCGAGACAGCGCGCAGACAGGATCACACGCGCTGACGACGATGCGAACTGCCGCATCTTCTTTTGCGTAACAGGAGTGGCCCGGGAGCGGCGAGGTTTGCAGCTTGTTTCCCTCGGGGGTGGGAACTAGACTCGAAACATTACCCTCGGGGTGCCGAGAAAATTCCGAGTCGGTTTCTGTACCGTGTTCCTGAAACGAGAGGTTTCTGCTCATGTCGCGTTTCTATCACACCAGCCGTCGCCGTTTCCTCCAAGGAGTGGCGGCAGGGGCGGCAACCGTTTTCCTGCCCAAGACCGCCCATCGTGCGTTCGGTTATGTGTCTGCCAATGATCGTCCGCGATTCGCAACGATCGGCCTTCGGAACCAAGGCTGGGCCATCACGAGCAAGACGTTCCCCTATGCCGATTTCGTGGCCCTAGCCGACGTCGACGCGAACGTGCTGGCACGGTACGTCGAAGAGACGACCAAGCGACAACAAGGCAGGAAGCCCGACGCGTACAAGGACTATCGCCGCGTCCTCGAACGCGACGACATCGACGCCGTCATGATCGCGACGCCCGACCACTGGCACACGAAGATCGCCGTCGAGGCGATGTACGCCGGAAAGGACGTCTACTGCGAAAAGCCCCTTACGTTGACCATCGACGAAGGCAAGCTGATCGAAAAGGTCGTCAAAGAGACCGGTCGCGTGTTCCAGGTCGGAACGATGCAGCGATCGGAATTCAACGGTCGTTTTCTCACCGCCGTCGCGCTGGTGAAGCACGGCCGTATCGGCAAGGTGAAGAAGGTGACCTGCGGCATCAACGGGATGTCGCCCTCGCCGGTGATTCCCGTGGCGCCCGTGCCGGAAGGCCTCGATTGGGATTTCTGGCTCGGTCCGGCGCCCAAGGTGCCCTACCGGGCGCTGCCCGAGATCCGCAAAGGGTACGGCGGCGGCGTTCCGTTGTACAGCAACTGCCATTATTCGTTCCGCAATTGGCATGAGTATTCGGGCGGTAAGCTGACCGACTGGGGGGCTCACCACGTCGATATCGCTTGTTGGGCGATTGGGGCCTCGCACACCGGTCCGAGCAAGGTCACGCCGATCGAATACGAATTGGCCTGCGAGTACGACAAGAACGGGTATCCGATCTATCACGACCGCTACAACGTGGCCACGAAGTTCCTCATCAAGGCCGACATGCCCAACGATATCGAGCTGTACATCACCAGCGAGGGCGACAACGGTATCTTGATCGAGGGTGAAAAGGGCCGATTCTTCGTCAACCGCGGTCGCATCAGCGGAAAGCCGGTCGAAGAGCTGGCCGACAATCCGTTGCCCGACGGTGCCCTCGAAGAAATCTACGGCGGCAAGATTCCCGCCAATCACAGCGTCAACTTCATCGAATCGATGCAAAGCCGCAAGCAGCCGATCTCCGACGTGTGGACGCACAACCGCATGTTGGAAATCTGCCACCTGTCGAACATTGCGATGCGCCTCGGCCGTCCGCTCGAATGGGATCCCGAAAAGCGGGAGATCGTCGGCGACGACCAGGCGAACGGTTTCCTCGCACGCGAAAGCCGAAAAGAGTACCGCATCGAGGTTTGAACGTCGTCGCGCCGGAAGCCGAACTCGAATCGGCCCGGCGAGGTGAGACGTGGTTCGACGTAGAAAACGAAACGGCCGTCCCGGGGTTGGGGCGGCCGTTGGTGTTTCTTGAGAGAACGGTTGCCGTGTGACACGCCGAGCGTTACCGACCGATCGGACGCTATCCGGCCGTTTCCGAACGATCGCCGCCGCGATTTTCTTTGAGTAGCCCCGGAAGGATCACGATCGCTTGGACGACGCTGAGCACCAAGTATCCGGTCATGTACAAAAGATAGGTGGCGATCGGAATGCCTCCGCCCGCCAAAAGGAAAAGAATCGCGGTTTGGAACGCCGCGTAGGCGGCAAGCGAGGCGAGGCCGCTGCCGAGCGACGAGAAACCGCCGTCGTCGCCGGCGTATTCCGGTGGCAAAACGGTGGGAGGCGTGTCGTCGAGGTTCAGTTCCGAAAGGGCGGCTTCTGCACTCGTTTCTTCGAGGCCCATGACGCCTTGCGGTGGTGTGGGTTGCGGTGTTTCGGGCTGACCGGAAACGAGTACTCCGGCGATGAGCGCGATCGACAACAAGAGTTGCAAGCAGCCGAGCAAAACCGTCGCGCCGAAAAGCACCGGGGTGGCAATCACCAGACATTTCAGAAAGAAGACGCCGAGCCCCAAGGCTT
>CAYVVR010000536.1:2670-3128 GCA_964454655.1 uncultured Planctomycetaceae bacterium
ACGATGTCGACGCCCAGTTTTTCGGCGTTGAGCGCCACGATGCCGACGAAACTGAAGCCGATGAAGCCCGCCACGCCGACTAAGATGAGCGGAATGGCACCGGTTTGAATGCCCAAGATGGTGGCGCCGATCAAGGCGGCCAATCCGGTCAAGAAGCAGCCCAAGGCGATGGTGTCGGGCAAAGCCGACGATCCGAGCCGCACGCGCGTCGAACGATGCCAGCGATCGAGCACGGCCTGAAAGCGACCGGCGGCGTACTGCAACAGCACGAGGAAAAAGACGGCGATGGTGCCCATGCCGATCAACATGATGCCCGCCTTGGCGGCGACGGCAAGGAGAACGAACACCAATACCAGCACGCACGCCACCAGCAAGCCGTACCGGCCGCTGATGCCGAACAGCCAGGTCGTTCCGCCGACGAACCGATCGCCGAAGACGTCTCGCAGGCCGTTCAATAG
>CAYVVR010000537.1:0-3125 GCA_964454655.1 uncultured Planctomycetaceae bacterium
GCCCAGGCCGTACGCATCCGAACCGGCGAACTCGACGACGAAGCGCTATAGAACCGATGAACTGAACGTTGTTCGAGCGGTCGCCGTATTTTGATGGGGCGTCGAACCGTGAACGCGCCGGTTTCGTTTCGGTAGAAGTGCCTTGATCTTCGCCGATCGGCACAGGATCGGCGAAGAAATCGGCGGCGCAAAGCGAATGAAATCCTAGTAGTATACCGTCAGCCTGCACATGTCGGGACTTCCAACCTATGTCGTCGAAGCGAAACGCCGGCTGACGCGTCACGCGTCTGCATTGGTTGAAGGCTATTCGCCCGCGGTGCCCATCGACCACGTCATGCGTTCGTTGGTCGAGATTCGGGATGGTGTCGTTCTGGAAATTCTTCGTCATGCCGTCGAAAGTCGGTACGGGACGACGGTCGATTGGAGTCGGGACTGTGCCTTGGTGGCGCTGGGCGGTTACGCCTTGGAAGAGGTGTGTCCGCGTTCCGACATCGACCTGCTATTGTTGGTACGTGATTCGGAACGTCCGGCGGCCGAGGAGCTGGCGGGACGATTCTTTCGGGACCTGTACGATACGGGATTGTCGGTCGGACATGCCCTGCGTTCGCCGCGCGAATGCTGTCGCTTGGCGGCGGAGGACGCTGAGATTTTGACGTCGTTGATCGAACCGCGACTCTTGTGGGGGAATCGGGAACTTCTCGACGACCTTCTCTCGCGATTGGCGGTAGTCGTTCGGAAGCAGCGAGGACGCTTGGTTCGGGCCGTTCTCGAGGCTCGTCATGAGGAACGGGTGAAATACGGTGATACCGTGTACTTGTTGGAGCCGAACGTCAAGCGTTCGCCGGGCGGTTTGCGAGATATTCGGCTCTTGCATTGGTTGTCGTACTTGACGGCGAGCAAACCGCAAACACGGGTGCCCGCACTGGAGATCGTTCCTGCCGAGCTTCATCCATTGTTGACGGACGCCCGCGCCAAGCTGTTGCGCATTCGTACGTTTCTCCATGTGCGATCCCCCAACACGAACGACGTATTGACACGCGCGATGCAACTGCGATTGGCGGAGGAATTGGCCGTCCAGGCTCGGCCGGGGCTCATACCCGTCGAGTGCTTGATGCAAGACTATTTTCAAACCACCGAGGATGTACTGCGGGCCGTTCGTGTCGCCGAAACTGCCGCAAGCTCGGTTTCGCGCGTGGGGCGACTGGTCGATCGACTGACGGGGCATCGATTGCCGGGCGGTTTTTTTGCCGGCATTCGCGGATTATCGGCAACCTCGTCGGGACGCAAACGTTTGGAACAGAGTCCCGCGGCAATCCTCGAATTCCTCGAGTTGGCACAACTTTACGATTTGCCGATCGAGCCGGAGACTCGCTTGTTTCTGCTGAAAAACGGAATTCAACCTGCCGCATGCGACGTCGAGTCGCTTCGCAGGCAGTTTCTATCGTTGCTGCAAATTCCGACTCGCTTGGGCCAGAGCTTGCGATTGATGCATGAATTGCGATTGTTGGAGCAATTCGTGCCGCACTTCGCGCGTGCCCGCGGCTTGATCCAGTTCAACCAATATCACAAATACACGGTCGACGAACATTGTCTGTTGGCGGTTGAACAAGCCGCTCGGTTGGTTCACGAAGACGGCCTGTTGGGGCGAGTTTACCGAGCCGTCGAAGAAAAACACATTCTGCATTTGGCGTTGTTGTTGCACGATTTGGGAAAAGGCACACCTTGCGACCATTGCGAGACCGGCAAAAGCATTGCGCAAACGGTGGCAGCGCGACTCGGCTTGGGACGCGGAGAAACGGAGCGACTTACCTTCCTGGTTCATCGACATCAATTGATGAATCATGTGTCGCAGCGGCGTGATATCACGAATCCGCAAGAGATTCTAGGATTTGCGTTGCAGGTCGGTACGCCCGAACTGTTGCAGATGCTGTACGTGTTGTCGGCGGCGGACCTTCAAGCCGTCGGCCCCGACGCGTGGTCGCAATGGAAGGGAAAACTCCTCGAAACACTGTACCGGGCAACGCAGGGCTACCTTGCCGACGAAGAGGACGATCGGACACGCGAGCATTATCTTCAAACCGTGAAAAATGCGGTGATGCGACTCGCGAGTTCGCATCCGCAGCGGCGTCGGCTGGAAAAGCAGATCGCTGCGTTACCCGCCTCGTATCTCCGAACCACGGATCCGCCCGATATCATCGCCGATCTGGAACTACTGCGTACGCAAGAGACGCTTGCGCCCTGCGCAGTTCGATTCCAATACGATGAAACGTGCGATACGTTGCACGTGGTCGTGGCAACACGCGAGTCGGTCGCTGCGGGCATATTTCATCGGTTGGTCGGCGCCTTGACGGGACGGGGCCTGGAAATCCTTTCCGCCCATATCCATACGCTGGCCGACGGACGCATTCTCGACCGTTTCCGGGTACGCGATCCCGACTTCGTTGATCGCCCGCCGCAAGAACGCCTGCACGAAATCGAACAGGCCGTCAAGCGATCGCTGGGACGATCGGGCAAAGCGGAGCCGCGGTTTCGTCGCGTGTGGAACAGCCTGGCAATGCAGAAACACGACATGTCGACGCAAAAGGATCGCGTCGAAATCGACACGCATTCGTGCGACACGGCCACGATCGTCGAGGTGTTTACGGCCGATCGTCGCGGCGTGTTGTACACGATCGCCAAAGCCGTGTTCGACTTGGACTTGGAGGTGACTAGAGCAAAGATCGGCACCTATCTGGATCAGGTGGTCGACGTGTTCTACGTGACCGACAAGCAAGGTCGGAAAATCGTCGATCCTGCTCGGCTTCTTCACATTCGAGAATCGATCTTAGCCACGCTCAAGACGCATCGCGACCGAGATTAAGCTTTTTCGGTTTCGGGGGCTTCGGCGGGAGATCGATTTCGCCACCGCCGCAAGAAATGGCAGCCCACCAGGTAGGCGAACACGGGCTGCTGAAGTTGCGGGGGCAAATCGTCGAGCGATTCGATGTCGTCGGCACGAATCACGTCGCCGGTCGAGAACAGATATACGGGACGGACGTAACTGATTTCGGCCAGCATCTCGATGACCTCGTCGGCGGCGTTCAATCGGGCGATCAGCTTCGTGTAGTCGGGCGGTTCCAGGGTGA
>CAYVVR010000538.1:0-3100 GCA_964454655.1 uncultured Planctomycetaceae bacterium
ATCGATTCGCTGCCGGTGTGAGCACCGAAATCCCGAAGTCGTTGCAACGCGCCGTGACCGCCTTCACGGAGCAATACGGCGACGGTTTGGCCGTCCACGATTTGCAATTGCGTCACGCGTCGTGCGGGCTATCGCTTTCGTTCCATTGTGAATTGCCGGGCGATGTGAACATTGTCGAGGCGCACGACATGACGCGCCGGTTCGAACGGCATCTGCGTACGGCGGTGCCCGAGCTCGCGAGAGTCGTGATCCACGTCGAACCCGCCGAAAGAAACGAGAACGGCGAGCCGTCGCGCGACGGCCCGCCTGCGTCTTCTCGAAATGTCGAGTGCGGCGATTAGCCGTTCCGACTACAGTTCGCGGATCCAGATGTTTCGGAAACGAACAGGATTTCCGTGGAATTGAAGATGTAGCGGCTCTTTTTCACCGTGTGCTTCGTATTCGGGCGGTTTGTGCCAAAAGGTTCCCCCTTCCAGCTCGAAGTGGTTTTGCACCAGTACGCCGTTATGCAACACGGTCACGTACGCCGGCTCGACGAGCTTGCCGTTTTCGTCGAATCGCGGCGCCGTGAAGATGATATCGTAGGTTTGCCATTCTCCCGGCTTTCGCGATGCATTCACCAGCGGCGGATGTTGCTTGTAGACGGCGCCGCACTGACCGTCGTAGTACGTGGGATTTTCGTACGAGTCGAGAATTTGCACTTCGTAACGCCCCATCAGGTAGACGCCGCTGTTGCCGCGACCTTGGCCGGCGCCCTCGACTTTCGCGGGTGTGGCGAATTCCAAGTGAAGCTGACAATCGCCGAATTTTTGCTTCGTGGTAATGCCGGTTCCTTTAGCGATCGCATACCCGTCTTGAATGACCCACTTGTCGCCCCCTTCCCACGCCGAAAGGTCCTTGCCATCGAAAAGGACGATCGCATCGGATGGAGGCGCGTTGTTTTCACCCGGAGTGACCACCGGCGGCTCATCCCAGACACGACCGCTCTTGTATTCTTCGGCGTACAATCCACTCTGCAACAGAGACGTTGCCGCGGCCGCGATGACGAAAAAGCGCAAAAAGATTTTCATGAGTCGATAGCTCCTGGCGGGAACAAACAAGGGAAAGATACGATTTCAGGCAGGAAGTCTTGCCCAAGTACGCACAAGCAACCGGCTTCGGCCACAGGCGTACGAGACCATGTCTACCATAACTTCGGCTCGGCGAACCCGTCAATCGGGACGAAGCCCCCATCGCAATCTTCCAAGAACGCCGATCGGTTTCGATTGCGAACAGAGTGCCCCGCGACTATTCTATGGGACTGGCCGACGTTGCTAGGCGAACGATCGCGTCGGCCGCATCGATCGGCAACGTGCCGATCCGTTTTTCTTCGACGACTCGCATTCCATAAAGGGGGAATCGCATGAAGATGCTTCACGTGGCGGTGTACGGAATGATCGGGCTTGGCCTGATTCTCAGCCAAGCGACCGGGGTGGGCGCCAACGACGCCGTCGTGCCGGTTCCGCGACCACAAGAGTGGTGGATGGCTCGCCACAACAGCATGAACGAGCGGGTCAAGCAGGGAAACGTCGACTTGATTTTCATCGGCGATTCCATCACGCACGGCTGGGAAGGCAAAGGGAAGGCCGTCTGGGACATCTACTACGGCAATCGAAACGCAGTAAACCTGGGAATCGGTGGCGACCGCACGCAGCACGTGTTGTGGCGGCTGGAAAACGGCAACATCGACGGCATTTCGCCGAAGTTGGCCGTCGTCATGATCGGCACGAACAATTCGCGAGACAACACCCCCGAAGAAATCGCCGAGGGTGTCGAAGCGATCGTCAAGAAGCTCCGAACGGCGCTTCCCGAAACGAAGATTCTCTTACTGGCGATCTTTCCTCGTGGCGAAAACGACGACGATCCCCTGCGTCAAACGAACATGAAAGCCAACAAGCTGATCGCCAAGCTCGATGACGGCAAGATGGTGCAGTTCGTCGACATCAACGCGAAGTTCCTGACGAAAGATCGCGTGCTCACGCGAGCGATCATGCCCGACCTGCTGCATCCCAACGAAAAGGGTTACATCATCTGGGCGAATGCGATCGAGCCCTACGTGGCGGAAATCTTCGGACCGCTTCCCAGCGGCCCGCAAGAAGCGAAAGATCCGGTGCCCGCCGATGAAGAAGGTTTCGTGCCGCTGTTCGACGGCAAATCGCTCGCCGGTTGGCACAAAGAAGGCGGCGGTGCGACCTACGAAGTCGAGGACGGCTGCATTGTCGGCCGCGTCGGCCCCGGTCCGAACACTTTCTTGTGCACCGACAAGACCTATCGCAACTTCATTCTCAAGCTCGAAGTCAAACTCGACATTCCGGGTCATTCGGGTATTCAATTCCGCAGTCACATTCGCGACACGGGACGGGTCTACGGCTATCAGTGTGAAATCGATCCTTCCCCTCGCGCCTGGTCGGGAGGAATCTACGACGAAGCTCGCCGCGGGTGGCTGTACCCCTTGGAAGGCAAACCGGCCGCCCAAAAGGCGTTCAAGCTCGACGGCTGGAACGAATATGTGATCAAGGCCGTCGGTAATCACCTGCAAACGTGGGTCAACGGCGTTCCGTGTGCCGACTACCTCGACGTGTCGGCCGATCTCGATCTCGAAGGCTTCATCGCCTTGCAGGTTCACCAAGGCAAAGAAGGCCAGATTCGTTGGCGAAACATCCGCATCAAAGAGTTGGATTAGTACGCCCAACGGAACCTGAGCGTTCCACATGATTTCGCTTACCTCGGCCCGACCGCCGTTCACCCGATTCGGCTGTCGGGCCGAATGCGTTATCATAGGACGATGTCCTCGGAACGGCATCCGTTGCGAAAAGGGAGTTTCACCGCATGCATTTCTATTCGCTTCAGTCGGGCAGTCACGGAAATTGCTTGTTGGTCGAAAGCAACGGTACGATGGTGCTGTTCGACGCCGGAATCAGCGGCGCGAAAGTCGAGCGGCGGCTTCGGGCCGTCGGTGTGGACGTGCGGTCGGTTGCCGCCGTCATCGTTTCACACGATCACCGCGACCATGTGCAGTGTGCCGGGATTCTTGCCCGCAAATTCGGCTTGCCGGTGTTCA
>CAYVVR010000539.1:0-3097 GCA_964454655.1 uncultured Planctomycetaceae bacterium
GTACGGCGTAATGGGAGATTTGCACATACACGGGCGCGCCCGCGCGAACGTGCGCATCCAGGAAACGACAGGCCTCGGCCGTCAAGCCGAAGATATCTTTCGGATTGGCGTTTTGCGGATCGGCCGGTTCCAGGGCGTTTCCGGTGATGCCGTCGTGGGCATCGAAGCCGTACATGCCCGCGTGCGAACGGCCGATGTGCCACTTTCCGAAAAGTGCGGTCGCGTAACCGTGCTCGCCGAGCAACCGCCCGACGGTCACCGCGTCGCGCGGCAGCAGCGTTTCGTGCCGCGGAGGAACGAGCTTGTGCCCCTCGCCGCTTTGCGGCGGGCCGGGCGTGGTGATGTGCAATGCCGCAGGCGTCTTTCCCGTCAACAACGAGGCCCGGGTAGGTGTGCACATCGGCGCCGGTGCGTACGCCTGCGCAAAACGCATGCCCGCGGCGGCCAGTCGCTCGATGTTCGGTGTGCGATGGAAATCGCTGCAAGCCTCGGGCAACTCGGGATCCATCGTGATCGACAACTCGCTCCAACCGAGATCGTCGATCAGCACGAAGACGAAATTCGGCGGAGTATCGGGCGACGGCTTTTTCGGCAACGGGGCTGTTGCGTCGATTTCGCGGGCGAGCGAGGCGAAAGTCGCCTCGGTGCGCGGGGCGGGCGTCTCTCCCGGCGGCGTCTTCGCTACCGACGCGGCATTCGACGCTTCCGCCGTTTCGCGTCGCTTCGCAGGATTCTCGGCCGCGGCCGGCGCTCGCGAGGGCGCCGCACGGCGTCCGGGCGATACCGGCCCTTGCGGTGCCTCGCCGCGTGTGCGGCGCGATTCCAAAAGCGCGCGAATCTCGTCGGCATCCAGCGAGCCGTCGCCGTCGGCGTCGAAGCGACCGAAGGCCGCCGGCGGGCCGCGGAACTCATCGCGTGAAATCACGCCGTCGCCGTTGCGGTCCAGTCGTTCGAGAAAAGCCTGGGGATTCGACGGTGGCATGGGCTGCGCGTTCCCTCGAGGCATGGGCGCCCCCGGCGGCGGGCCGAAGCCTCGCGGATCGAATCCGGGCGCAATCCCCGGGCCGATTGCACTTCCCGGCCGACCGCCCGGCATCGGCCCCGGAGCAAACCCGGCCTCGGCACCGGGACGACGCGACCGCGGTTTCACTTCTTCCAACGGAGGCCCTTCGGTCGCCGGTTCGGCCTTTCCGCCGCGCACCGGCCGGACGAAATTGTAGATCCCGATCACGTCGCCTTGCGGGCCGCGTCCGTGCGGAAACCGCGACGGATCGCCCGATTTCGGATCGCTTCGTTGGCATCCCGCCCCGTGAACGTCCAAGTAGCGATACGTTCCCGTTCGGTCGGGCATCCAACCGCCGCCGCGTCCGAAGGCGATGTAGACCGCCGCCGAACCGTCACCCTGCCGTTTGTGCGTCGTGCTCGTCCAATAAAAGCCGTAATCGACGCGTCCCAGCGGATCGCGGATGGGCGTACATTCGAACAACGGGTCGATCGCGGGTGAGTTCGTCGCATCGGGCGATCGCGTGTAATCGACGAGGCTTTGCAGTTCTTTCGCGTTGGGCAGCCGCCAATCGTCGTATCCGGCGTACTCGAGGTCTTCCACCCACTTCAAGGCTTGTTCCCAGTTCATGCGGCCGTCTTTGTTCGGTCCGGCTTTTAGGTGTCCGCTGTCGATTTTCGCCCACATCAAACCGGTCGCCCGATCGGTGATCGTGCCGTCGCCGTTGTCGTGGAAATCGTTCTTGCCGTAGTCGGGGTTGCCGCGGCAATAGAGCACGTAGAACATTTTCGGGCCGCGCGGTCCGCGGTCGCGAGGATACCCCTTGATGCGACCGTCGGCGAAATTGACGCCGAACACGGTGGCCGCCCCGTTCATCGTCGTGCTCGTGTACTCGGTGGCCGTGGCGAATTGCGAATCGATGATCCGCTCGCCCTTTTGCACGTCGCCGTATTGGAATGCGAAGCAGTCGGCGATGAAGGGATGCAAATCGCCGCCGGTCGCCATCGGATCGACGTCCTCGCCGCTGAAGAGGATCAGCGAGTAAAGCTCTTTGATCGTCGGCAGACGCCAATCGTCGTATCCGCCCAAGCGACATTCAGCGGCCCCGGCGACGGCCTCGGCATACGTTTTCTTCTCGCCCGGATCCTTTTGCCACATCAAGCCGGTGACCAAGTCGGTGATCGTGCCGTCGCCGTTGTCACGGTACGAAGGCGTATGACCGCGGTATTGGGCGTCTTGCCCGAAGAATCGCTCACCGGGCTTCGGGTACGCGATCTCGACCCGATCGTCGTAACAACGCACTTGGCCGGTATCGACGATCGGATACGGTTCGTCGGCCATGAGCACCCGATACCGACCTGAAGAAATCGACGATGCGACAGCGAGCAACAGTCCGAACAGCAGCGGCGTACCGTATCGACATCCGACGCGCAACATACGGGGAACCTCCTCCTCCAGCGAAGCGGCAGCGTACTTGTCTTCGCAGAGAATCAGCGTTCGACGCGAACGTCCTGCAAAGACGTAGACGAGACAAAACGCGAAACCTAAGAAACGGGGGTTATGAGGATCCTCTAGGAGGTCTAACCCGACGGCCCAAGAAAGGTTTCGCCCCTCGCCGAAAATACAAACACGCTCCGGCGAGGGGATCGATGCTTCGGGATGCCCATGCAGCGATCAGCGACCGGCCGGATAAGGCGTCGCCAAGCGGTACTCGGGATGCGATTCGAGGTACGCCTTGGCCCGATCGTCGCGGTGAATCGCCTCGGCCAAGAAGTCGCATGCCTGTGCAATGCGTTCGTCGGGTTCGGCGCAACTGAAGCGGAGGAACCCGGCCCCCGCCTCACCGAAGCATTCTCCGCCCAAGCACGCGATGCCGAAACGATCGTCGGCACCTTCCAGCAAGAACATCGCCAACCCGTGCGAGGTGATCCCCAACCGATTGCAGACCTCGGCCACCGAGGGAAACACATAGAACGTTCCGCCGGGCATCAGGCAGTCGATGCCGTCGATCGCGTTTAACCTGCCGACGAGCAGCTCGACCTTGCGGCGGAATTTCGCCATGTTCTCGCGGCTTTCGTCGTTGTCGCGGGAAAG
>CAYVVR010000540.1:0-3096 GCA_964454655.1 uncultured Planctomycetaceae bacterium
CCGGCTCTTCAACGGCCGTCGGTTCTTCGACGGCAGCCGTCACCGAGGGCGTTTCATGGTGTACCGTCTCGTCGCCGCGGTCGGGCGTATCGGCTTCAGGAGCAGCCTTTGATGTGTCGGGCTTGATCGCCGGTGGCGACCGCCGCGCCCGCAACACGGGAATCGGTTCGATCCGATTTGTGCCGCCGGGGGCGATATAATCTTCTCGACTAATCGCCCGAACGCCCTCTTGCGCAGAACCCGAGGTCTGTGCCGTTCGCCCGCCGCCGCGCGACTTTTCCTTGAGGTAGGCCTTAACCTTTTCGACTTCGTCCTCGGTAAGGCTGGCCAAGGCCGACCCTTTTCCCAGTTGCAACTCGTTGCAAACGGCAACCAGGTCCTTGCTTTCGATCTTCAGTTGTTTCGCCAGGGCGAAAATACGTATCTTCGACACAAATCTCCCTCCGGATTTCGGCGGATCGTCCCGCCAAATCCCCAGCATCGATGCTCTTGAATCCTAGTGCACCATCTCGATCGTCCTCCCATGCTTGCAGGCCGAGACTGGTGCACCGCCCGGTCTGCGTCATCGAAACAGTCCGCTGCTCGAAACGGGGTCCGTGAAGCACATCCATCGAAAGAGGCTCGGCGAACCGATCGGCAGTCAGAAACCGTTCGAACAGCCTCACGTTTCGGAAGGCGTTTGATCGACATCGGCGGACGACTCGGTCGGTTCCGAAGTCTCGCTTGCTTCCGACGCCTGATTTTCGGCAGCGGCCTTCGCGGCCTCGGCCTTTTCTGCAATCGCCTGTTCCCGCTTGCGCTGCCGAGCCGCCTCGCGTTCCGCCTTGGCCTGCCGCTCGGCTTCTTCGGCGAGCACTTCGGCCTGCTCGATGATGTGGTCCGCTTGCTCGGGTGTGAGCCCTCCCATTTCCATCAGATCGTCCGGTTCGATGACCGAGAGATCGTCGTACGAGAGGAAGCCTTCTCCGACCAAGCGATCGGCCAGCGCTTCATCCATTCCATCGAGCGATCCGAACCCGACGAAAGCCTTTTCGAGTTGCTCGTCGAGTTCTTCACGGGTCATGATTTCGATATCCCACCCGCAAAGTTTGCTGGCCAATCGAACGTTTTGCCCATTTTTGCCGATTGCCAACGGCAGTTGGCTTTCGTTGACCAGCACGATCGCCCGACCGAGCATTTGACAGAGGATAACCTCGTCGACCTCGGCCGGTTGCAGGGCATTGGGGATCATGACCATCAGGTCGTCGTCCCAACGGACGATGTCGATCCGCTCTCCGTTCAACTCGTCGATGATATTCCGAATGCGGTTGCCCCGAACCCCGACACACGCACCGACGCAATCGACACGCGGATCGGTCGTGGCGACCGCCACTTTGCTACGATATCCCGGTTCGCGGGCGATCTGCTTGATCTCGATGACGCCTTCGTCGACTTCGGGAATCTCTTGCTCGAACAACCGTTGAACGAACTGAGGTCGCGTGCGACTCAGGATCACCTTCAAACGAGTGCCCGATTTCTTGACTTCGCAAACGATCGCACGCAATCGCTGATTGTGATGAAACTGCTCACCGGGAATCTGTTCTCCGCGGGGCAGAATCGCTTCGATATTGGGCAACGCGACGGTGACGGTCCCTCGCTCGATTTTCTGGACCGTCCCGGTCACCAATTGATAGATTTGTTCGGCATATTCGGCGTACAGGGTGTCGCGTTCCGCTTCGCGGATCTTCTGGATGATCACCTGTTTCGCCGATTGAGCCCCGATCCTCGCCGACAACTCTTCGGGATCCAGCTCTTGTCCCTCGCGAGTTCCCGAGATGACGCCCGTCTCGCGGTCGATCGTGATCGTTACATCCGCTTCGTCGCCGAACCGCTTACGAGCCACCGAAAGCAGCGCAGCCTCGATGCTCTGGAACACGATTTCCTTGTCGATGTTCTTGTCGCGGTGGATCGCATCCACGATCCGAAGGATTTCGCGAGGGTTCATCGATTACCGGTATTTCCCGTTGAAGGTGGGTCTAAGGACACAAACCGCCCGACGTCGTCGGGCGAGCGGCAACGGAACGTATTGCGCGAGCCGTAACCAAACCAACCCGGCGGGCGCATCCGTCAAAACAACCATTCTACCCCTGGATCACATCGTACCCAATGCACTCCAGGGCCAATCGGCGCAAAACGCCCCCTCAGTGCTAAGGTTTTAGCACAAACAATCTCGATAAGATAACGGTCCCTCGCTTGGGTGTCAAGTGAGGCGGGAACATCCCCCCCACCAGAACGCCTCCGCATGAGCGAGATTCGACCGATTTTCAGCCGTCGGCACGCGCAAGAACCGCCGCGCTGGCCTGCCCCTGCGGGGTGACGTTGACGTTCAAGAAGCGGCGCCCGGCGGCTACATCCCCCTCGGTGACCACCCGCACGGGACATTCCGGATCCGGCGTCTCATAATTCAGCGTCGGACAGATGACGCCTTCGCGCAGCGACAGAATTCCGGCGATCGCTTCGACGACGCCGGCCGCCGCTCCCAGATTCCCGAAGTAGCTCTTCGGTGCGGTAACCGGCACGTCACGATCGCCGAACACGTCCCGAATCGCTTGGGCTTCCGCCGCATCACCCGAGCGGGTTCCCAAGCCGTGCGCCACGACGAAATCGATATCCGCCGGGTCCAGCCCCGATCGCCGAATCGCCTCGGCCATCGCCAACGCCATCGCCTTTCGGACATCGGCGACCATGTTCCGATCGACGGCCGTTGCCGACGCGCCGCCGAGAATCTCGGCGTGGATCGTCGCCCCTCGTTCCAGCGCCTTCTCCAATCGCTCGACGATCAAACACGCGGCCCCCTCTCCTAAAACCATTCCCGTGCGGTCGGCATCGAACGGCCGACTGACGCGTTCGGGCGGCATCCCGTCGCCGGTGGCAACCTCAGACTGCTGGAGTGCGTGGATCGTTTTCAGCACGTGCAGCCGTGTCCCCGTGCAGCCCACGACCAAGGCATCGGCGCGGTCGGCCAAGATCGTGTTTCGCGCCGCCTCGAAGACCATGTTCGGTGTGGCTTCCCGCAACGTCAGTGAGTTGCTGGGACCTCGAAAATCGTTGTAGATG
>CAYVVR010000541.1:0-3096 GCA_964454655.1 uncultured Planctomycetaceae bacterium
CGTCGCGCATCGTGATCCTGATTCGGTGACCAGCCGCTTCTATTTGCGATTCCAGGTTCAGGACTGCCCGGGAGTGTTGGCGGAGATCGCCGGTATTTTGGGGAAACACAAGATTTCGATCGCCTCGGTCATTCAACACGAGGCCGAAGACGAAGCCGAAGGAGTCGTTCCGCTGGTCATCATGACGCACGCCGCGCCGGAGGGCCCGATGCGCGACGCGATGGCCCAAATCGAGAACTTGGCCGTGGTGCGGCCCGGTTCCGTGCGATTCCGGGTGCGCGACTGATGATCAGGGAGGCCCTCGCCCTCAATTCAAGAAGTCGGATTCTCGCTAGCGCGCCGATTCGACGCGTGAGCATTGTCTTTCAAACCAGGCGTTGTCTATGAAATACGCAATTATCATTCCCGACGGTTGCGCCGATGAGCCTCAAGAGGCGTTGGGCGGACGGACGCCGTTGCAAGCGGCTCAACTTCCTGCCATGGACGCAGTGGCGGCCGCCGGCATCGTCGGACGAGCGAACAATGTTCCACAAGCGTTGCCTCCGGGCTCCGACGTGGCCAACTTGAGCTTGCTTGGCTACGATCCGTCGACCTATTACACGGGGCGGGCGCCTCTCGAAGCCGCCGCCCAAGACATCGCGTTGGCCGAAGATGATTGGGCGATCCGCTGCAACCTGGTCTGTATTGAAGACCAGGTCATGTGTGATTTCACGGCGGGCCATATTTCAACCGACGAAGCGGCGGCGCTGTTGGAAACGGCACAACAAGAGCTCGGATCGGAGCGTTGGCAGTTTTATCCCGGCGTCAGCTACCGCAATTTGCTGATTTACCGGGCGAAAGGCGAGCCGGCTCCCTTCACTCGTGAGACCCGCACGACACCGCCGCACGATTTGACCGATCAGTCGGTCATCGACGACTTTCCGCGAGGCCCCGGGTGCGACGTGCTCGTGGAAATGATGAATCGCAGCGAGGAGCTCTTCGCCGAGCACCCGGTCAATCAGGCGAGACGTCGCGCAGGAAAACTGCCTGCGACGCACATTTGGCTTTGGGGCTTGGGAGGAGCACCGAAGCTGCCGCCGTTCAAGGAACGGTTCGGAGTCGACGGGGCCATGATCACCGCAGTCGATTTGCTGCGTGGGCTCGCCAAGCTGGCGGGCTGGCGATGCATCGAGGTGCCCGGTGCGACGGGCTATCTCGATACCGACTATGCGGCCAAGGGAAAATACGCCGTCGAGGCGTTGCAAGAGGCGGATGTCGTGTGCATCCACGTCGAGGCGACCGACGAAGCGTCGCATGAAGGTAATACCGAAGCCAAGATCGAAGCACTCGAGCGGATCGACGAGTGCATCGTCGGCCCGGTGTTCGAAGCCCTGCGGCAAGCAGGCGATTACCGAATTCTCGTTTCGCCGGATCACCCGACGCCGCTCCGAATCAAAACGCACAGTCACGGGTTCGTCCCGTTCGCCGTCGCCGGAACGGGGATCACCCCTGATGAAAGCGAATCGTACGACGAACCGACGGCTGAACGATCGAAGCTCGTCTTCGACGAGGGATGGCGGTTGATGGCTTGGTTCATGGGCAAGACGAAATAGGTCGGAGCGGAATCGGCGTGCTGTCAACCGAGGATTCGGCGGAGCCGGCACCAAGATTTTCCGTCGAAAACGGTCGAGGAGATGTGAATACCATGGGAATCATCGTCCAGAAATTCGGTGGCACGAGCGTGGCGGATGCGGAAAAGATCATGGCCGCCGCTCGGAAAGCAATCCGTGCGCAAAAACAGGGACATCAGGTGGTCATGGTCGTCAGCGCGATGGGCCACACGACGGATCATCTGGTCGATCTGGCACGCCAAGTCAGCAAGGATCCGCCCGCCCGGGAAATGGACATGCTGCTTTCCACCGGCGAGCAGGTCAGCGTCGCGTTGGTGGCGATGGCCATCCATAGCATGGGCCACAAGGCGATCAGTATGACGGGGCCGCAATTGGGCATCCGCACCGACAACGTTCACACGAAGGCCCGCATTCGCTCGATCGACACGGAACGTATCCGCAGGGCGCTCGACGAGGGAAACATCGTCATAGCCGCCGGGTTCCAAGGGATTAGCGATTCGTACGACATCACCACCTTGGGACGCGGGGGGAGCGACACGACGGCCGTGGCCCTGGCTGCCGCGCTTCAGGCCGAAGCGTGCGAAATTTATACCGACGTCGATGGCGTCTACACAACCGACCCTCGCAAGGTCCCCGACGCGCGGCGGATGTCGCGAATCAGCTATGACGAGATGCTTGAACTGGCGACGGCCGGTGCGGGCGTCATGCACAATCGTTCCATCGAGTTCGCCAAACGATTTTCGGTTCCCGTTCATGTCCGTCACAGCGGAACGGATCAGCCGGGCACGATCATCTCGTGGATTCCCGAATCGACGAGCGTGCCGGTGTGCGGTGCCGCGGTGATCGAAGAAGAGGCGCGTATCACTGTCGAAGGTGTTCCGGACCGGCCGGGGGCTGCTGCCTCGGTGTTCACTCGGCTGTCTGAAAAGAACATCGAGATGGACATGATCGTCCAGAACATGGGGGCCGACGGCCGAGCCGACTTGTCGTTTACGGTAGCCTTGAGCGATTTGCCGGCAGCGCTGCGCATCATCGAACAATCCGTCGAGGAATTGGGGGCCGAAGGGGTCGGTTACGACGAGAACATCGCGAAAGTTTCCGTCGTCGGTAGCGGGATGGCGAATCGTCCCGGCGTCGCCGAGAAGATGTTCGAAGCCTTGGCCTCCAAAGGCATCAACATCCTGATGATTACGACCAGTGAAATCAAGATCTCGGTGGCCGTGGATCGGAAAGATGCCTTGGAAGCCCTTCGCACCCTCCATGAGGCATTCGAACTCGACAAAGAACCCCCGCAGGACGCGACGGAATCCGTCGAAATGAAGACGGCGAACGGTTTTGATCGCGACCGTTTGCTGTCGCGAATGCAAGGCATGGAAGATTTGCTTCTCGAGGGGATCTCATTGGACGAGACCCAATCGCGCGTCACGTTGCCGCAAGTGCCCGACCGCCCCGGATTGGCGTCTGTTCCCTCGATCGGCTCGACTGG
>CAYVVR010000542.1:0-3089 GCA_964454655.1 uncultured Planctomycetaceae bacterium
ACGTCGAAAAGGACACCGTCTGGCGCCGCTTCAACGAAGACAAATTCTGGCGCAAGCACAAGTGCATTCTCACGCACGGCATGGGGCAACCGCCGCGCGGCGTGCGTCGCTTACTGCATCGCATGCACAACGAGCTGGGATTGCCCGTCTACTGCCTGCTCGATAACGACCCGTGGGGGTACTACATCTACAGCGTGATCAAGCAAGGCTCGATCAACCTGGCCTACGAATCGCAGCGAATGGCCATTCCCGACGCTCGCTTTTTGGGATTGCGCTCGATCGACTTCGAACGTTGCGGCCTGTCGGAAAGCGTCACCATCGCGTTGACCGACACCGACCGCAAGCGGGCGAAACAGATCATGCAGTACCCCTGGTTCCAGCACAAGAAAGCCTGGCAGCGGGAAATTCAAAAGCTGCTCGACAACGGCTTCAAGCTGGAAGTCGAAGCGCTGATCTCGCGCGACATCAGCTACGTAACCGAAGAATACGCCCCGCAACGGCTGCGCGACGGCGACTGGCTCGACTGAATCCCCCTGCGCGAGACGGCATTCGCGCCAAGGCGTCGGCAACTTTGCTTTTCGGTCGTGCCGAGGCCGAAGCGGCGGATCGTTTCCCGTCCGCCGGAGTGTCCCGGTCGCTCGCATCCCGAAATCGAGCGAACCTTTCCCCCTGCGCTGGAACTTTTGGACGCATACGCGAAGGGGGTTGTTTTGTTTTGCGTCAAATAAATTTCCAATGATATGCAATTACTACACACCGGACGGCCTTGCACGTAAAATAGGAAAATCATCGGCCTCGGATGATCAAATCGCAAAATTCGATCTGCCGGCCCGGCCGCAGGGCGCTTTTCCGAATTCGTCATCTTCTCACTAGGAACGCGAGTTTGTCGCCATGAGTCCTTCCATGCCTGTGTACCGCACGATCCGTGAGCAAATCGCCGACCTCATTCGGGCGGATATCCTTTCGGGCCGGCTCGCCGAAGGCGAGCGACTTCGCGAGCAAGAGCTGGCCGAGCGTTACGGCGTCAGTCGGGCTCCCATTCGCGACGCCCTGCTCCAGTTGACCCAAGAGGGCCTACTCGTGGCCAAACCGAACTGCGGCGTTCGGGTCGGTTCGGCCGCCGATGAAGAAATTCAGCCGCTGATCGTCGAGCTTCGCCGCCAAATCGAGGTGTTCGCCCTGCAAAAGGCGTTCGATCGACTGGCGAACGAATGGCTCCCCAAGCTGGAAGAAACCGTCGAGGCGTTGGAACCGGCTTGCCGCGACGGCGAACTGAGCGAGATCGTCCGCCACGACGTGGCCATGCACCGGATCATCGTCGAGGCGGTCGACAACCCCGACTTGCTGGCGATTTGGCTTCCGATCGTCAGCCGGATGATGCTCCACTACAGCCGCTTGGGGCACATGATGGACAGCTACCGCGAGCACAAGAACATCCTCGATGCCATCCGCAACGGCGATCGTCGTCGTGCCGAAGAGGCGTTGATCGCAAACATCCAGTAGCATCGGCTCGTAGCGTTTCCACCGATCGTATTCCTGATCCGCCGCTCGAGTGAACCGTTCGCTCGCGGCGGCGTTTTCGTGCGCCGCTGCGAGATTGCCGGCCGCTTGCCGAAAACTTCTCGGGCGACTGGCAATCGGCCGTCGCCTCGATCAAGATGGGAGCGCCCGCATCGCCATTCCCTTGGACGGGCGTCGGTTCGAATCTCCATCACCCAACGGAAGCGGAGGCTGCCTTTATGCGACCGCATCGACTCGCCTTGCCGTCGAAACATTGTCTCGGAATCGCGTTTTGCACGATCGTCGTCGGTGCCTTCCTCGCATTGTGCCACAAGAGTGTTGCCGAGGAAGCGCCGCCCCGGATTCCCCGTGCCGAAGCATTCTTGGGAATCCACTTCGACTTTCATGCCGGACCCGACTGCACCCAGGTGGGCGCCCGCACGACACCCGAGATGGTCGAAACGATCATCGACAAGGTGCATCCCGACTTCATCCAGATCGACTGCAAAGGGCACCCGGGATATTCGAGCTATCCGACGAAAGTGGGCAACCCGGCCCCGGGCTTCGTCGGCGATCCGCTCGTCGTTTGGCGCGAGGTGACGCGACGCCGCGGCGTTTCGCTGTTCATGCATTATTCGGGCGTACTGGACGGGCGGGCCGTGGAACTCCATCCCGAGTGGGCCGCCGTCCAGGCGAACGGCAAGCCGCACCAGCGCGCGACCTCGGTGTTCGGGCCGTACGTCGACGAATTGATGATTCCCCAGTTGCGCGAACTGGCCGAAAACTACGGCGTCGACGGCGTTTGGGTCGACGGCGATTGCTGGGGCGCGGTTCCCGATTACCGTGAGCGCGTCGTGAAGATGTTTTGCGAGCAAACGGGCGCGACCGCCGCACCGAAGGGCCCCGGTGATCCGTACTGGTTCGAGTGGCTCGAATTCAACCGGGAAGGTTTCCGGCGGTATTTGCGGCATTACGTCGATGCGATGAAGGCCTCGCATCCGCAGTTCCAGGTGATCAGCAACTGGGCATTCAGCGACCACATGCCCGAGCCGGTCTCGGCCGGTGTGGTAGCGCTTTCGGGCGACTTCGCGCCCGACGACAGCGTGAATTCCGCCCGCTTCGCCGGACGCTGCATTGAAAACCAGGGCATGCCGTGGGACTTGATGTCGTGGTCGTTCAGCCGCAAGACCCGGCAACAAAAGCCTGCGGCCCAATTGAAACAAGAGGCGGCCGTCGTCCTCGCGATGGGCGGCGGATACCAGGCGTACTTCCGCCAAGACCGCGACGGGGCGGTCAAAGATCTCACGCAGATGGACACGATGGCCGACGTGGCCGCCTTTTGCCGTGCGCGGCAACCTTTTTGCCACCGATCGAAAGCCGTCCCGCAAGTCGCTCTCTTGTATTCGACCGCCGGGCACTACCGCGCGTCGAACCGCCTGTTTCACTGGTCCGAGCCCCACGTCGGCGTGTTGCGGCAAGCCTTGACGGCCATTTTGCGGGAAAACTACGGCGTGCAGATCGTCAGCGAGCATCACGTGCGAGGCCGCTTGCGCGACTGGCCGATCGTCGTCGTTCCCGATTGGGACTAT
>CAYVVR010000543.1:0-1313 GCA_964454655.1 uncultured Planctomycetaceae bacterium
TGGGTTCGGGCCTCCACGCGGTTTAACCCGCGCTTCACCCTGCCCATGGGTAGTTCACGCAGTTTCGCGTCTACCGCCCACGACATGCGCCCTATTCAGACTCGGTTTCCCTACGGCTTCGGCCCGGAAGGCCTTAACCAAGCCGTGAACGGTAACTCGCCGGATCATTATGCAAAAGGCACGCCGTCACACGTTCCTCCCCGAAAGGAGGCATAGTGCTCCGACCGCTTGTAGGCGCATGGTTTCAGGTTCTTTTGACTCCCCTAGCAGGGGTTCTTTTCATCTTTCAGTCGCCCTACTGGTTCACTATCGGTCGTCAGGTAGTATTTAGCCTTACGGGATGGTCCCCGTAGCTTCAGTCAGGGTTCCACGTGTCCCGACCTACTCAGGTACCCACGGGATGCAAGGCCGCTTTCGCGTACGGGGCTGTCACCCTCTGCGGCCTGCCTTTCCAGACAGTTCTGCTAGCAGCTTGCGTGTCCCATGTGTGGGCCCTACAACCCCGCAGGGAAAATCCCCGCGGTTTGGGCTCTTCCCCTTTCGCTCGCCGCTACTTAGGGAATCGAGTTTTCTTTCTTTTCCTCCGGTTACTTAGATGTTTCAGTTCACCGGGTGTCGCCCCGTGCACCTATGGATTCAGTGCACGGTAATTCGGGAATCCCGGGATCAACGCTCGTTTGACAACTCCCCCGGGCTTATCGCAGTCTTCCACGCCCTTCATCGCCTCCTGACGCCAAGACATCCACCATACGCCCTTAGTAACTTGACCGCATGGATCTTACGCTCGCAAAAGCGTTCGACCACACGAAAGTTACCGTGTAGCTCGTAACGACAGCTCGCCGCGAGATCGCAAGCGATCTCGACTTGTCTGTCGTCCCGCTCGACCCCAGACGGATCGAACGGTGACGCTCGGCGTGGCTAATTGTGCCACTTGTACCACAACCAAGTTGTCAAAGAACAATCGGAGTGACCGTTCTTGCGAACATCACTCCGAACCAAACTTACGAGAATTGGATTCCATTCGTTTCAGGAACCCAGCTCTCGTCCTTTTGGCTGGGATGTTTCCCCTCGCAAGTATGCCCTCAATTTAGCGGGCTCTTTTTTCCTCGTCAAGGGGTGCTGAGCGGATTTTTCCGCGTCGCCTTTCGGCGTCAGCTGTTCGAGACAAGTCATTATATCGACCGTCTCGACCCTTTCAACCCGCCCGATTTGGATTTTTTGTCGGGGAGTTGACTCTCGCTTGGGCGACTCGCGCCGTCGCGAGAAGGTTAATCTCACCAATCCTCTCAAACTTCGGCCAGGCAAAGGCATTA
>CAYVVR010000543.1:1323-1752 GCA_964454655.1 uncultured Planctomycetaceae bacterium
ATCTCACCATGTGTTGCGGTTATCGTCAAGGGGCCGCGGTGAGATTTTTTCGTGGTTGGTCGCGTGTCGCATCGTGTCGGCTGCGAATTCCCAACCGCGAGTTAAGATTTATAGATCGGCCGTAGCGACACGTAAAGGGGGGAGCCGGTCAAATCGGCGAAAAAATTTCGGGTTCCACGAGGACGCCGCGATGCGGATTTCTGCGATTGCTCAAATCTACAAGCACGGATATCGCTGGGGCGAAATCCTTGCTGTGCTGAGCAAGTACGGCTTGGCCGACTGGATCGGTCGGCTCGGGCCGGAATTTGCCAAGGACTTGCTCAAGTCGCAGAGCGGAACGGCGATCGCCCGCATCTCGTGGGAAACACGGTGTCGGCTGGCATTGATTGAGTTGGGCCCGGCGTTCATCAAACTCGGACAAGTGCTTAG
>CAYVVR010000543.1:1762-3086 GCA_964454655.1 uncultured Planctomycetaceae bacterium
AACGTCGAACCCGATGCTCCCGAGGTCGTGCGACACACGGTTGAAGCCGAGCTCGGACGGTCCGTCGACGACGTGTTTTCCGAGTTCGAAGAGACGCCGATCGCCTCGGCGTCGATCGGCCAAGTCCATCGGGCTCGGTTGAAAAGCGGCGAACGCGTCGTCGTCAAAGTTCAGCATGCCGGAATCGCCCGCAAACTGGAGATCGACCTGGACATGTTGATCGCCTTGGCAACGTTGATGGAGCGAATGCCGGAATTCGCCCCCTATCGGCCGAGGGCCTTGGCGCAAGAGTTTCGGCGGATGTTGTCACGCGAGCTGGATTTCACACGCGAAGCACGGCACATGGAGCAGTTCGCCCGCAATTTTGAAGGCGACCCTCGGATACACATTCCGCAATGCCATCGCGCATTGTGCACGAAACGCGTGCTGACGATGGAACGCCTCGATGGAATCACCTTGCGGGATCGTGAAGCCCTGGTGCGACAGGGTGTCGACCTCGAAAAAATCGCTAAAAACGGGGCCGACATCTTCCTGAAGATGATTTTCGATCATGGCTTGTACCATGCCGATCCCCATCCGGGGAACGTCGTCGTGCTGCCGGGAGACGTCATCGGTTTGTACGACTACGGCATGGTGGGGCGAATCGATGATCGACTTCAGGATCAAATCGAAGAGATGCTGTTGGCGATTTCCGGGCAGGATGCCGAATACCTGACGGCGATCATTACCCGCGTCGGCGCCGTGCCGCCGGGGTGCGATCGGGCGTCGTTGTCGGTCGACGTGTCGGACTTCGTCAACTATTACGGGCACCAGCCGATCGACCAGTTCGATTTGGGCGGGGCCTTGACCGAAATGACGGAGATCATCCGCCGGTACAAAATCACGCTGCCCACTCGAGTTACCTTGTTGATCAAGACCCTCATCAGTCTCGAGGGGACCGCCCAGCTCGCGTCGCCGCGGTTCAATCTTGTCGAGGTGATGCGTCCGTACCGCCGCCACATGCTGGCGAAACGCTATTCACCGCGAAAGATCTTTCGTCGCAGTCGCCAGTTTTACTGGCAACTACAGCATTTGATTGAAATGCTGCCGCAAGGGCTGACGGACGTATTCGAGCAGATTCAAAGCGGCAGTTTCGACATTCACTTGGATCACCGAGGACTCGAGCCTTCGGTCAATCGGCTCGTATTGGGGTTGCTCAGCAGTGCGCTTTTCATCGGTTCGTCGCTATTGCTGGCAGGCGACGTGCCGCCGCACCTTGAATCTGTTCCCTTCTTGACGCGGTGGATCGAACTCGGGGCGATGCGTCAATTGTCGCTGCCGGGTA
>CAYVVR010000544.1:0-2163 GCA_964454655.1 uncultured Planctomycetaceae bacterium
CCGGTTGGTGGCGGTTTCTGCCTGTGGATTGGGGCGTTTCCGATTTTTCGAACGTTTGGGCGACCGATCTTCCAGGCGGCAGCGGCGTTTGTCGATCATGCGATCGGCCGGACAAATTTGAAGGACGACGCTGGCGGCCTCCGTTTCCGGCACGGTGTACTCCTCGAGACGCCGAAGCGCCAAATTGCGCAACAAACCGAAGTGGCGAGCCTGACCGCGCTCTTCGACCCACGAAGGTCCCTTGACCAAGAGCAAGCGATCGAAGGTGTGCCACATGGGGCGGAACCACCGTAAGAGCTTCGAAAGCGGCGCCACGGCACGCACGGTCAAGGTGTTGAACTGTTCGATGCGGAGGGCCTCTTCGGCGCGGGCGGTGAACACTCGGATGGGCAGCTCGAGGCGGTCCACCATGTCGGCCAACGCGCCGGCCTTCTTGGCCACCGATTCGCTCAGGGCGACTTTGATGTCGGGCCGTACGATCGCCAGGGTGATTCCCGGAACGCCGCCGCCGGACCCGACGTCGAGCACGCGTTCCTTCGGCTCCAAATGCCTCGCAAACGCCAGTGTGTCGACGATGTCCCTGGCTACGAACCGGTCGTAGGTCGTGTGACGCGTCAGATTCATCTTGCCGTTCCATTCCCACAGAACGGCACAATACCGCTCCAGCAATTCGACTTGCGGGGTGGGCAAGTCGATGCCGTAGCGTTTTAGGGCTTCCGACAAGCTTGACGATTCGGTCACACGCGGCCTCGTTATAGGCTAATGGCGTTACGACGATGGCAAAATGCCGTTTCGTTGTGATCTCCGAACCGTCGATTGTGGCCGGAACGGCGGATTTCGACAACGCCCCCGGTGCCGGCGCTGCCGCGTGGCATTTCGAGGATGTGGCTGAACCCGACCGATTAGGCGTCGGAGCCGAACATCCGCTGATGGGCGTCGAGAATGATTTCGACGGCCGTTTCCGGTCCTAGCCGTTCGGTATTCAACACGATGTCGTAGTAATGGGGATCGGCGACGTCGCGACGGAAGAAATGTTGGACGAAATCGCGTCGGCCCTTGTCGAGCTCGCGGACGAGCTTGCGGGCCTCTTGTTCCGAGATGCCTTTTTCTTGCTGCATGCGGCGAACTCGGTATTTCTCCGAGGCGACGAGGCGAACCGCCAATCCGGCATTGTCGGGCAAGACGAATCGGGCACCGCGGCCGACGAAGATGACTTTGCCCTTGCGGGCGGCCGTGATGAAAATGCGTTCCAAGCACGACATGTACTTTTCGCGAGGAACGACTTTGGCGTCGAACACGGGGCCGATTGCATTGTGAACCCAGTTGTTCTTGGCTTCATCGACCTCGTCGAGCATCGAACGCGACAGGCAATAGCGCTCGGCCACCAGGTCGAGTGCGTTCTTGTCGAGAACATCCCAGCCGAGGCGTTCGCCCAAGATGTAGGCGACGTCTTCTCCGCCGGCACCGGCTTCGCGTGAGATGGTAATGAAGGGCCCCAAGGTCTTTCCGCTCTTTTTCGTGTGCGCCGAATCGACGCGAATGATGGTTTCAGAGAGTTCCTGCAGCAGCGAATGACGCTTCATTTCGCGTTCCGCCGCCGCCACGATGCCGCGCGGTCGATGAGTGCTTTCCGGCATGGTCCCTTCTCCCAGAAAATAACAGACAAGACAAGGGTATTCGGTCGCCAACGGACCGATTTTCGCCTGTTTCGGGTCGGGGCCGTCGTCTGTCGACATTTGCTCACGCCGTAAAACGTGAGCTTGTGTCGCGTAGTCCATGCCTGGGTGCGGCTACGGCCGGTGGGAATCGCAAAACGTAGGTACACGTTACGCGATTCCGCCAGCCTCTTCTCCTATATTTAGTGTACCCGGCCCCGTTACCTTGGAAAACGAAAATGACACCCCTTGATCGAGGGGGCGGTTTGGGGGTTCAAACAGGAAGGGATGTCCGGTGACACGATCGTCCGCACTACGAGCAAGCGTCGTGGCGGCAACGCTTTGGCTGTCGGTCTGGCTGCACGCGCCGACGCGTGCCGGCGAGTTGTCGTTGGAATCAGGCGTCGATTCGGTTGCGGCTTATGAACCGGTCGAACTGCGCATCGAGGGCATTTCGCCGACGCGATACGCCGACGCGGCTACCGCGTCGTCGCCCCGCGCGTCGCCC
>CAYVVR010000544.1:2173-3086 GCA_964454655.1 uncultured Planctomycetaceae bacterium
TGGAGATTCAGTCGCCCGACGGCACGACGTGGCGTGTGCCGTGCTTTTGGATGCAACCGTTTGCTTACCGATCGCTGAGGCAGGGAGCGCGGTCGGTGGACTGGCTGTATCCGGATGGCGACGCCGGCTGGTATGCGCGATTTACGCTCGAAAAACCGGGAAGGCATCGTCTACAGGCTCGATTGGTCGATGCCGACGGCGAGCGAATCTCTCGGCCGGTGGAGATACTTTGCACTCCTTCCGCGTCGCCTGGTTTTTTGCGGATCGATTCTCGACGGCCGACCTGCTTTGCTTTCGACGATGGAACGCCGTTTTTCGCTATCGGGCAGAATCTGGCGTTTGTCGGCCAATCACAATATGTAACGCTGGGAAACCTCGATTCGATATTGGCGAAGTTGCACGAGAACGGTGCCAACTTCCTGCGAATTTGGACGGGTTGCGAAGATTGGGCTTTGTGTATCGAAGGCCGCAAAAACGCTTGGACGCGAACGTGGGAACGCAAGGAACCGTACGTCGACTTGCCGGCAGAGGTGGACGATCCGCCGTTGGGTGACCGTGCCTTTTCGCCCCGTCGGGTCGTCGAATTGAATGCGGCCGGTCGGAAACTCGATCCGCCGCATGGAATCGCGATCGTACCGAACAAACGGTACACGTGCTCGCTGTTGGTTTGGCTGGAGGCAGCCGGATCCATTCGCATGACGGTAGGGAATAGCGAGTACCGCCTCACGGAGAAGGACCTTCCGACCCGGCGATGGGTGCGCCGGGATTGGGTGATCGAGATCGGCGACGACCAATGGTGGTGGCGATCGCCGACTCTTTTCGCAGAGTCTGAGGGGCGGGTTTTCTTGGCCGATATTTCGCTGCGGGAAACCGATTCGGCAACCGAGTTGTTGCACGGAGTGCGGCCCGTGCC
>CAYVVR010000545.1:0-2646 GCA_964454655.1 uncultured Planctomycetaceae bacterium
GGTTCGGGAAGCACTGAGACCGACCTTGTTCGTGCCGATGACCGGGGAAGCCGAATCGCGGCGCGAACAATTGCCGGATCCCACCAATCCGCAATTGGCCAACGGCGACTTCGAAGAAATCGACGAGAACAGCGGGATGCCGCTAGGCTGGTACTATCAACGCCAGTTGTCCGTTCGACATGATGACCCGCCCAGCGGCCGAAATTACGTCGAGCTGGCGAACGAGGAAGTCGGGCGTCGTGCCCAGGCGTTGGCGGGGTTCGGTGTCGATGGTCGTGTGGTGCGCACGTTGACTGTCCGCTATTGGGTTCGGGCCGAGAAGGTGCGCGTCGACCCGAACAACCTGCAGCCGGGGGTGGGGATCGTCTTCTTCGACGAACGTCGGGCCATCTTGAGTGAAGTGCCGGTCGGCAGCTACGCCGGAACGACCGATTGGCAGCGAGTGGAACGCACTATCCGCGTACCGGAAAATGCCCGCGAAGCGATTATCGGTATCGGGCTTCTGGGGAACACGGGCAAGCTGTTTTTTGATGACGTCCAGGTCTCAAAAGTCGCAGGAGAAAGCGAGTCGGCGCCGATCGGTGTGGGCGGGGGATGAGTACTCATTGCGCGGATGTCGATATCCGTAGATTTTCTCCAAATTGTTCAGGCTACTTGCACAACCGCGCCGGGGGAGTATGTTAGAAGTCCAGCCGTGGAATCGCATGCCGCTTGCGCGGTTCAAAAGGGGGGGCACTCGCCCCGGTTGGATTCTCAGAACCATCATCAGGAGAGAGGGGATAAAGATGCTTCGCAAGCTGATGATCGCCGGTGTGGTCGTCGCCCTTGGTTTGACGGCGGCCGAGAGCGCGCAGGCGTTTTGGCACCATTGGGCCCCCTGCGATCCTTGTTGTCCAGTCGTGGTGTGCCGTCCCGTGGTGACGACTTGTTATCGTCCGGTTTGCGCCCCGGTGGCTCCCACTTGCGGGGAATGGTACTTGGGCTGGCGGCCCGGCCCGGTCCGCCGTTTGGTGTTCGGCCCCTACCGCTGGTATTGGGTGCCCAACGTGTGTTGCGACGTATGCGGAATGGATCCGTGTGGTTGCGAGCCCGCGGTGGTGTCGGAACCGCAGCCCGAGCCGACTCCGGCAGCCGAGGTGCCGGCCGAACCGTCGCCTGCTGCCGAACCGAGCCCGGCACCGGCCGTTGAACCGGCTCCCGTGCAACCTTCCATTCCGACGACGCCGATGAGCCCGGACGTGCCCGGTGCGGGCGGGTTGCCGGTGAATCCCACGGCCTATTCGCCGCAGACGCAAGAGAACAGCGGCGTCTTGACCGTTTACGTTCCCGTCGATGCCAAAGTGACGATCAACGGATACGAGACGCGCAGCACGGGAACCCGGCGGGAATACGTGTCTTTGGGCTTGAAGCAGGGCCTCGAATACCGGTATGAGATCACCGCGGAAATCGTTCGTGACGGTAAGCGATTGGTTGAAAAACGTGCCGTCGTGTTGACTGCCGGTGAGAAAGAAGGGGTTGCGTTTTCCTTCGACCAAACACCGGCGGTAGCGGGGCTGTAACCGGATCGGCTCGCGGCGGGACGTTTCGGCCCGCTTCGAACGCAATATTCGACGCACCCGAACGACGAATGAAGTCGCTTGGGTGCGTCTCTTTTGTTTCGAAGAAATTCTCCCGGCCGGGGGACTGTCGCGTCTTGTCGCATCGACGCAACCGCGGTAAACTCAATGACTTGGGCCGTTCAGAGAGAGTGAGATCGGAAGCACTTGTCTTCCGAGGCCTTCCGAAACCGAAGTCAGCTAAGCGACTTCTGTCGCCCGATTTGGGAACATTCGATTTCAGGGAACGCGGTCATGAAAAAAGGCATTCACCCGAAGTACATGGAAACAAAGGTGACCTGCGGTTGCGGCTATTCGTTTACCACCCGCAGCACCGTACCCGAGCTGAAGGTCGATATTTGCAGCAATTGCCATCCGTTCTTTACGGGTAAGCTGAAGTATGTCGACTCGGCAGGACGCATCGAGAAGTTCCGCAACAAGTTCTCCGGCGGATATGCAAGCGTCGCCAAAGCCAAGAAAGCCAAGGCTTCGGCCGAGAACAAGTAAGCCGACGACGTTTGATGCCGGTGTCGATGTCGCCCGTCAGGCGGGTGCGTTCGGCGGCTGGCGCAGGAGGCGGTTTGTCGGCGGTCGAGCCGTTCGATCTCCCTGGTGAGTGTGACGCATGCGAGAACAGCTCGAGAAAAAGCTCGCGCGCTTCGAGGAGTTGGAAAAGCAGCTTACCGACCCCGATGTGCTGGCCGATTCGGCTCGGTTGGCGGCTGTCATGCGGGAGCACGGTTCGTTGGCGAAGCTGGCGAGCAAATATCGTCGCTTCAAGGAGCTGAACGCACAGATCAGCGAGCTGCGAGAACTGGTCGAGGGCGACGATCCTGAGCTGCGGGAATTGGCGGAAGCCGAATTGCCCGAATTGCGGCAGCAACGGGAAGAGATCTGGGACGAGTTGCTGCTTCTGACCGTGGGCGGCGACGACGCCAATCGAACGCGTTGCATTCTGGAGATTCGGGCAGGCACCGGCGGTGAGGAAGCCGCGCTGTTTGCGCGGGATCTTTTTGAGATGTATCGGCGTTATGCCGAAAGCCGTCGGTGG